>JAEZAD010000247.1 GCA_023430565.1 Verrucomicrobiota bacterium | reverse complement strand
GTGCAGGAAACGATGACGCGCGTGTGGCGCGCTCGCGAGAGCCGCGAAATCCCCTCCCCGCGCGCGCTGCTCTACGCCACTGCCCACAACCTCGCGATCGATCAACTCCGACATCAGAACGTCGTGCCGATGGACTCGATAGCGGAAATGGCCGAACTGCCCGTCTATGAAGACAGTCTCACGCCCGCCGAATCGACCGCGCTCAGCCAGGAACTGGAACTCTTGACCTTAGCCCTCCAATCGCTGCCCGAAAAATGCCGCCAGGTGCTCACCTTGCGGAAAATCTACGGCCTGCCCCAAAAGGAAATCGCCGCCCAACTCGGCATCAGCGAGCACACCGTCGAAGCGCAGGTCGGCAACGGCATGCGCCGCTGCGCCGCGTTTCTCGCCCGCATGGGCCTGCCCTGATTCTCGTGAATCCCTCCCGTCGTCCCGAATCTCCCGTGGAACTCGCGGCCGCCGAATGGCTGGCCCGCCGCGACCGCGGCCTGCGGCCCGCCGAACAGGACGGTTATCTGCAGTGGCTTCGCGAGAACCCGCAGCATGGCGCGGCGATCGCCCGGCTCGAGCGCACGTGGACCCGGCTCGACACGCTTCAGCACTGGCAACCCGCGCACAGTTCGCAGCCGAATCCGGACCTGCTCGCCCCGCGTCCGCCTCGCCGCTGGATGATTCCTTCATTGCTCACGGCAGCCGCCGCGCTAGCCATCGCCGCGATCACGTTTTTCGATGCCGCCCCGCCCACGCCCTCGCGCGGCGCCGCTTTGATTCATCCCGGCCCGGAACGCATGACGCTGGCCGACGGCTCGCTCGTCGAACTCAACACCGGCGCAAAGATCGAGGTGAATTTCACCGGCCAGAAACGCTCCGTGCGCCTGGTCAGCGGCGAAGCCCATTTTGCCGTCGCCAAAGACCCGTCGCGCCCGTTCGTCGTTTCCGCCGACTCCTTCGCCGTGGTCGCCGTCGGCACCGCCTTCTCGATGCACGTCAATGACGCGGCGCTCTCCGTCCTCGTCACGGAAGGAACGGTGCGGCTCGACGCGCTGCCGGCGAATCCGACGACCGCTCCCCGCGGGCTCACGCCCGTCGTCGCAGGTCAGCAAGCGATCGTTTCAATCGACTCGCCCGCCAACGATTCGCCGCGTTTCCACGTGCGCGACCTCACGCCCGCCGAAATCGAAAGCGCCCTCGCATGGCAACGCCTGCGGCTGGAGTTTTCGGAACTCGCCCTGCGCGACGTCGTGCGCGAATTCAATCGCTACAACAGCCGCAAGCTCGTCATCGAAGACGACGCCACGGGCGACCTCCTGATCGGCGGCAGCTTCCGCGCCGACAATGTCGAATCCTTTGTCCGCCTGCTCGACGCGGGATTCGACATCGAAGCACGCCCTCGCGGCAGCGAACTCGTCCTCGTTCGGCGCCGCTGATCGCGGGCATTCCCCGGCGCCGTTTCCGCCCGGGCCGGCGAATCGGATCGGCCGCAGCTCTTGGCGCGGCGGCCATCGTCACCGCCCGCCCCGCCTTTCGACCGCTCCTCGTCCCGACACGGCAGCCTTTCCCGCAAAGATGAGTGTTGCCCGAAAACAAGTTCCTCCCGCAATTGGGCGGTGCGTTGACCCCATGCCGAACCACAAAGCCACCATCCCGGGGCTGAGAGGCCGGCTGCTGCTTTTCATCCTCACACTCGCCTTCGCTTGGTTTTTCCCCGCGCCCCTGCACGCCGCAAGCGGTGAGGCCCCATTCGACGTCCCAGGCGGAGACGCTGTCCAAACACTGCGACAATTCTCGCAACAATCCGGCCTGCAAATCCTCTACCCGCCGGAGCAGGTGCGCGGCATTCGCACGCACGGGATTCGCGGCCGCTATTCGCCCCTCGCCGCCCTGGAGCGCATGCTCGCCGGCACCGGTTTGGCCGTCGTGCACGACAACGTCCTCGACGCCGTCGCCATTCGCCGGAACGACCTTTCCGCAGAGCCCTCCGTCGAACCATCGCCAGCGCCCACCCGATCGCCGCCTCGCGCTCATCCCGCTTCGTTACCGGACGAGCAGATCGTGGTGTTGACCCCCTTCGACGTCCGCAGCCACGCCGACGTTGGCTACAAGGCCGCCAATACCGTCTCAGCGACCCGCATGGCCGTGCCTATTCGCGACCTGCCGATGAGCGTCATGGCGTTCACCGAAGCGTTCATCGGCGATCAAAAAGCCTACGACCTCTACGATGTCGTGAAGTGGGCGCCCGGGATTCATCAGGACAACGTCTCCCCGCAAGGCTGGGTGCGCTACAATGTCCGCGGATTCAGCTCCGGCTCCGCCGTGCAGCGCAACGGCTTCGGCTCGTTCCGCTTCATCGACACCACGAACATCGCCCGCATCGAAGTCGTCAAAGGCCCCACGTCGCTCCTCTACGGACAGCTCAATCCCGGCGGCGTGATCAACTACATCACGAAGCGCCCCGAAGTCACCCGGTCGGTGCAGCTCACCGCGAGCGCCGGCGACCGCCGCTTCGCCCGCGCCGTGCTCGACGCCACCGGTCCGGTGCCCGGCACCGACGAAAAACTGCTCTACCGCGGGATCGCGATGACCGAAAGCATCCAGCAGTTCCAACAACTCGCGCGCGGCCAGAAAATCATGCTCGCCCCCAGCGCCACGTGGAAACTGTCCGAACACTCCGCGCTGACGGTCGAATACGAACACTTCGAACGCCTCGAGGACATGCTCACCGGCGGCGTCGTCCTCCGTTATAAAAACGGCCTGCCCGGCGAACCCTATGCCGGCCTGCCGTGGGACTTCAGCTACGCCGGCGAGGGCGATTTTCAGAATTTCGTTTCGGACGCCTTTTCCGCCGAGTTGACGACCCGCCTCGGCGACCACGTCAACCTGCGCGCCGCCTACCTCGACGCCTCGTGGGACATGGAGTGGCGCGCCACCGGCCAGGGCGGCACCGGCCTCATTCCGCAATCGGTCATCGATTATTACTATCCTGCCTCGACCGGTCTCACGCCCGCCGATGCCATGTTTCGCCGCAACCGCTGGGAACATCAATGGGGCGGCGAACGCACCGCGCAGATCGACGCCGTGACGAAGTTCGAGCTCCGCGGCGTGAAGTTCGACGTCCTGCTCGGCTACAAACACACGTTCGACATCCACTTTCGCGGCCAGCAGCGCAACAACCCCAACATCGCCGGCGACCCCGCCTATTTGAAACCGTGGGACCTGCGCGATTCCTCGACGTGGGACCGCCGCGTGCCCTTCGGCCTCGGCGCGCTCCTTCTCACCGGCAACACCGCCAGCTCGAGCAACAGCTCCGCCGTCGTCGGCGTGCTCTCCGCGTCCGCGTTCGACGACCGGTTGAAGTTGCTCGCCGGATACGCGCAGCATCGCGTGGAAAACGACCCCACGCGGGACTTCGTCAAGGGCACCGCCACCACCGGCTCGATCCGCTCCGCCGACGTCCCTCAGGCCGGCGCCCTGCTCGCGCTGTTTCCCGGCGTTTCCGCCTACGTTTCCTATAGCGAATCCTTCCTCGCCAACGGCAACATGCTGCGCGTCGACAACGTGCCCACCTACCCCGCCGCACCGTCCGTCGGCCGCGGCCTCGACACCGGTTTCAAGGTCGACCTGCTCGACGGCCGCCTCTCCGGCACGTTGTCCTTCTACCGCGTCCGCGCGCGCCCGACGGGCATCATCGTGGTCACGACCGGCGTCGATCCTTCGGGCACCACCTTGTTCACCGACATCCAGGGCGGCTCGCAACTGAGCGAAGGCTTCGACTTCCACGCGCTGTTTTCGCCGATCGACGGCTTCCAACTCCTGGCCGGCTACAATCGCTCCGACGCCATTTACCAACGCCACCCGACCAACCCCGCACTCAACGGCACGCCGCTCGCCGCCAGCCCGGAGGAAACCTTCAGCCTGTGGGGCAAATACCTGTTTCGCACCGGCCCGCTGCGCGGCTTCACGCTCGCCGGCGGCGCGAACTACGTCGGCAGCATGTCCTACGTGGGCAACAACCCGTTCGTCCGCCTGCCCTCCTACCTGACCGGCGACGTCACCGTCGGCTACCGCTTCGCCGCCTTGGGCCGACCCTGGGAGCTCGAGTGCACCGTCAAAAACCTCACCGACGAACGCTACCACGTCTCGTCCACCAGCTGGGGTTTCCCGCGCCACACGATCGTGTCGCTGAGCACGCGTTTCTGAAACAGCGACGGCGCCCGCCAACTCCGCACTCGTCACCGCCGGCCCCGGCGCGCAGTTTTTTTAACTCATGGAAACCCGCCCCGCTTCCGCTTTCGTTCCGGCTGAACGCATTCTCATGGGCCCCGGCCCCAGCCCTGTCCCTCAACGCGTCCTGCGCGCACTCGCCGCGCCGACGCTCGGCCATCTCGATCCGCAATACCTCGCGATCATGGATCGCACCTGCGAAATGCTGCGCGAGGTGTTTCGCACGAAGAATCCGCTCACGTTTCCCGTGAGCGGCACCGGCATGGCCGGCATGGAGTGCATCGCGGTCAACCTGCTCGAGCCGGGCGACGAAGCGATCGTCGGCGTCAATGGCGTGTTCGGCACGCGTATGAAGGACGTGATGGAACGCTGCGGCGCGAAGATCC
>JAEZAD010000235.1 GCA_023430565.1 Verrucomicrobiota bacterium | reverse complement strand
CGTAGCGTCGTTTCGAAGCTGCTGCTCATCCTCGTAGTCCAGCTCTGCGAGCCACTCTCGGTCTATCAACTCGTCATCCGTCCGATCGGCTGGGGCGCCCCCCACGAGTTCGTGCAGGCGACCGACCTGCTCTCCAAACCGTGACGTCCCGCATCGCAACGACCGGTAAATGGAGCCGCCGGGACCTTCTTCTGCTGGCACTCACCTGCCTCGTTGTCACCGTGCCCGCGATCGCGCTGGGCCTTCCACGTCCCGCTGCCGACGACCTCTTCTACACCGGCGCCGCCTTCAGCCTGAGCGCAGGCCACGGACTCAACAATCCCCTCCTCGCGACCCAATTCGGCACCAGCGAATTCCTCGTTTACCCGACGTTCTACTTCGAACTCCTCGCTCTCTGGCTGCGACTGACCGGGATTTCCACGTTCGCCCTGCTCCTGTTTCAACACCTCGCTTACATCGCAGCGGGCGTTGCGATGACGCTCTGGTTGGGCTCGCGCAACCTCCTCCCGCGCTCGCGTTGGCCGTGGCCCGCGCTCTTCGCCTTCGGACTGCTCACCGGCTTCGGACGCATGGGCCTGCGCCCTGAATCGGCCGCTTTCGCCGTCCTGTTCTGGGGCCTTGTTCTTCGCGACCGATCGTCCGCCCTTGCCCGGTTCGTCGGTTGGCTGCTGATCGGCAGCTCCATCCTGATCTCGCCGCACATGCTTTTCTTCGGGGCGGGGATTGTCGTCGCCCTTCAACTTCTCTCGTCCAGCCACAAGCCAGCGAGCGAATGGAAACTCATTCTCGCTGCCGCCAGCTGCCTTTTCGGGTTGTTCGCATGGTCGGTCGATGGACGGGTCGTGGAATTTGTCGAACGTCTCTCGCACCACGCCGAACGCATTTCCCTGCCGCTCGCTCACGCCTGGGGAGTGACCATCGAACGGCTCGACGCCAATGTCGGCCTGGCCCTGGCCTGGGTCGCACTGGGCATCTCCGCGGCCCCCGCCCTTCTCGCCACTGCACGGAAGCAAGGCCGCCCGTTCGCGATCGCCTTCTTCCTGGTGCTCTCCGTCGGCCTCATCTCGGCATTGCTCGACGTCACGCGTCCGGAACTGCGCATTACGCTTATCATTCTCTGGACCCTCGCCTGCTCCGGCTGGCTTCTGACGTCCGGCCACGCGCTCGCATGGCTTCCCGTCGCACTCACGGTGTTTGCAGTCGCGTGGGAACTGCGTTCCGCCACCGCGGCACTCACCACGCGTGGCACCCCTTCGTCCGCCTCGATCGAACGCGTGCGCGCCCTCGTGACCGCAGATCCCCACCGCCGTTACCTCGTCGACAGCTTCGCCGCCCGTTACGTCTTCGATTACCAGCTCCCTGAAAATTCCCGTGACTGGGTCTTCGGCCGGCCTTACCCGCGCCTCTGGCCCGAGTCGGTCGACGAACTCACCGCAGACGAGACCTGGATCATCTCCGGTTATCACACTCGCTTGATCGCACCCGAAACCGCCCCGCCGCTTCAAAAAATTCTCACGATCGCGGGGCGCTCGCTAAACTGGCGACCGGGCGATTACGACCTGCACGTCTATGATGGCCGCAGCGACGGCCCGACCGGTGCAGCTCTTCAACCGTGACGAGCCATTCCCTCAACGCCCGCTTCGACCGCATCGACGCTGCCCTGAGCACATGGCCGCGTTGGGTCTTCGTCACCGCCACTGTCGCGGCCGTGCTCGTCGTCAGCGTCCTTTTCTTTTCGCCGAAATTTCAGCTGTGGGACTTCCAGATCGAAGGCAGTTACGAGACCACGCGTGCCCGTGCTTTCCTCGAGCAAACTGAAAACCCTTTCGCCCCTGTCGCCGACCTGGCCCTGCGTCCCCGCCTCCTCCCCGCGCTCGTCGGCCACGTTCTGCATCTCGGGCGCGCTTCACTCGCTCTGCCTTGGCTGGGCGTCGTTTTCCTGCTCGCGAGCTCGGCGATTGTTTTTCTCCGCTACGGGTTGTCGCGCATTCAGGCGGCTGTCGCCACCGCTTTGGTGGCCACCACGTCCGCTGTCATCGTGCCGATCAGCTGGCTCGGCATCAACGACGCCTGGGTTTCCGGCGCCCTGCTCTGGACCGCGTTCGGGCGCTCGCGCGCCGCTCTGATCGTGTGCTGTCTGCTCGTCCCATGGGTCGATGAGCGCTTCATCATCGGCTTTCCGCTGGCCTTCTGTCTCCGGCTTCTGCTGGCCGCCCCGAACAGCGGTCCTTCCCTTTCGATCATCGTGCTACTGCGCGACACGGCGCTGCACGCCCTCTGGTTCATCCCTTACGCCGTAGGACGCCTTTCGCTGAACCACGAAGCCGTCGCAGAAGGCAGCCGGAACCTGCTCGCATGGCAGCTCAGCGCCTTCCTCTCGTGGATCGCGTTCACCCCGCTCGGCTGGTGGATGGCTTTCCGCGCCGCCTGGCTCCCCATCCTTTTCGCACTGCTTACGCTTCGCAGAAACGCCCACGGCATCACTCCCGCCCTCGCGCTCGTTTCCCTGCTTACAATGGTGGTGCTCGCCGCAGACGTCAGTCGCTCCGCCGCGATCATTCTGCCTCTGCTCGTCGCCGGCATTTGGATGGCCGCCCGAAAATTCCCCCGCCACGCGACCGCCGGCCTTTGCCTCGTGCTGCTCGCCAACCTTGTCCTACCGGCCGCCCATGTGGTCGCCACCAAGATCGACGTGATCAGTCCCCTGCCCATGGAGCTCTATCGACTCCTTCGCACCCCCACCTGGCGGCCGTGAGCGATCGAAATCGGTTCCTCGGCTTCGCGTTGGCCGGCCTGCCCGCGCTCGCCTATTTCGGCTTCCTCGCCGCGGTGACGAGCAACATGCCGCGGGGCGACGACTTCTTCTCGATCCTCGGATTTCTCTCGGATTGGCGGGAATCCTCCGGCTGGACCGAACGCCTCGCGCTGATCAACCAACAATACTTCAGCCACCGCATCGCGCTGACGCGCCTCGTCGCGCTGCTGCAGGCAGCGGTCACGGGAGAATGCCACTTCGTCGCCCTCCAGGTCCTCGGCTGGATCGGATGGATCGCCATCGCCGCGTCTATGGCGTTTTCAGTGAACACCACCCGGTATCGTCCGTGGCTGACGCTTCCGGTTTTTCTTCTGCTGATGCAGCCTTACGGGTCGAGCAACCTGCTCAGTGCCATGCAGGCGGTGGGGAACATCGGCGTCATTGGCCTCGCGCTGCTCGCGACGAAGCTCGGCGCCGGAACATCCAGCATGCGTGCGGCGCTCGCTCTCGCCACGGCCGCCGTCGCAACGTTCACGTCAGCGAACGGACTGCTCGTTGCGCCTGTGCTCGTCGCGATGTGGACCGCCCAAAGCCGCTGGCGCTTCGCTTTCGCCGGCGCCGTTGGTGCGACGCTCATCGCACTCGCTTACTTCTCCGGCTACGTGCAGGAGAGCGCCACGTTCAACGCCGGGGATTTCCTCGCCAACGCCGCCGTAATGTCGGGCGGCTTTACTGGCATCGCGCGAACCCCGTTGCTTCTCGTCGGTCTCGCGGGCGCCGTCCTCCTGGCCGGCGGAGCGGCCGTCCTCGTTCGTCGCCCGCTGTGGCACTCGCATCCGACCCACCTCGGGTTCCTCCTGTTTCTGATCCTGAGCATCCTCATGGCCGCCTGGGGCCGCATGGGCTGGGGCGCGGACTACATGCTGCAGGACCGTTACCGGCCCTACGGCCTCCTCATGCTCTCCACCGTCTACGTGCTCGCGCTCGCACCCGTGCCGGCGGCGAGAGCGACGCGTATTGGTTTTCTGGTGACCGCCTGCGCCGCCACGTTTTCGCTTCTCGCCTACGCCACCACGGTCGCCCCTCTTCGCAGCTACGCCCGTTGGACTGAAGCCACCGCCATAAATCACAGCCTCGGCGGCCATTTCCTTCTGACGAGTGGCCCAACCTGGAGCAGCGAGGTGCGCTCCCTGGATCGAGCCGCCAAGCTCGGCATTTACCAGCTCCCGTCCGCCTTGCCCCCGACCACCATCGACCGATTACGTGCGCTGCCTTCTACCCCGCCTTCCTCCCCCTCTCCCTCTCCTTTCAAAATCGCGCCGAATGCCGGAGCGCTCGGCTACACCTTGGAACCGCTTTCCGAAAACGGGGTTTCGCCGGCGGAGTTCGTTCTCGCCATCCATGACGACCACCGTGTCGTGCTTCCCCTCGATCTTCGACGCGCTCCCCTTCCCCGCGCCTTCTCTGGTCTCACCTTTTTCGGCACGGGCTTCGGCTATCCTTGGCCGTCCGAGCGTTACCTGCCCGGAGACTACACGCTCTACGGCCTCAACCGTTCGCCCGACCACGCGGATTTTGTGATCGCGTGGCAGCACTCCGTTCTTTGTCCCGCTTTCGAATGAGCTCTCAACCGCCCGCGGTCGGCCGCCGCCCTTCACGTCGCGTCCGGACATGACCATGCCTTCTCGCTCCCGCGTCGTTCTCGGTCTCGGCGGCTTGCTCGGCCACGATGCCAACGCCGCCCTGCTCGTCGATGGTCGTGTGGTCCGCGCCTCCCAGGAGGAGCGGCACACCCGGATCAAGCACGACGGCGCCTTTCCGCGTCGCGCCATCGACGACTGCCTTGCCGCCGCCGCACTCTCTCCCGCCGACGTCACCGATGTCGTGTTCGCCGAGAAGCCGCTTCAGACCCATCTTTTCAACCTCTCCGGCCGGCCGGGAAACGCGTTCACCCGCGCGCTCGGTTCGTTTCTCCCGCAGCGCTGGCCCGGTCTTTACACCCAGCCCGCCCGCGCCCTGCTGCCCAACGCCCATTTCCATTTTGCGTGGCACCACCTCACCCATGTCGCCGGCGCTTTCCATACGTCGCCGTTCGAACGCGCCGCGTTTCTCTGTGTCGATGGCAAAGGCGAAGACTACAGCGCCAGCCTCGGCATCATCGATCATGGCGAACTCCGCATCCTCGCGGAGCAGTCCTACGAAAACGGCCTGGGCATGTTCTACACGCTCGTCACGCATTACC
>JAEZAD010000231.1 GCA_023430565.1 Verrucomicrobiota bacterium | reverse complement strand
TTTGACCTGGAGCCCAGAACCGGACTTGAACCGGCGACCTCGTCCTTACCAAGGACGTGCTCTGCCAACTGAGCTATCTGGGCAGACCGAGGGAGGGATCAAAAAACGAAAAGAGGAGAGAAAGTGCGGTTCCAAAAAATTCAGGTCAACAGCAAACTTGCTCTTTTTCGCCTTGGGCGGCCCGGCAGCCCCGCTCGCCCTCAAGGACCGATGCCGACGTGGTAAACTCCTGGGTGGAGTCGTTCACCCAAGTGCAGAACCTTCACAATGTAATCTTGAAAATACCCGTCGACCGCCGCCACCCGCGAACTCTCTGTCAACACCGGCGATCCCGCGACCCCGCTCGGGTCGATCGCAACCAGAAACTCCAACGGCTGCCACGGCACCTCGCCCGGAGGCCGGGCATTCGCGAGCGGCTGCGAAATCACGTGCTCGCCGTCCCCCGCCGACACCACTTGCAAAAATGCCACCCGCGGCGGGAGCGGGTCCACTTGGAAGCCGCTCTGGCCAAACCCCGCGAACGGTCGGGGCGCATCCTCGAAACCAAACGCCTCCCCTGCACGCGCCGGCACCGACACCGTCGAAGGCATCGCCAGGGCAAGCTGCGACTCCGCAAACTGCAACTTCGGCGGATAATCCGGAAACGACGTTCGCGGTTCATCCCGCGCCTTCGCCCGCAACACCTCTCCGCTCGCGCTCCACTCGGACGGCAGAAACATCGGCGCCGGATCGCGCAGCATCGCTTCTTCGCGCAACCCTTCGTCCGCCGCTTCACCGTCGAATTGCGCGATGCCGACCGGCATGATCATCACTCGTCCGTTCTTGGCCTCGTCGCCCTGCGGCGCAGACGGCACCCCCAATGAAACCACCAGCGCCGCCGTCACGATCGCGCCTGCGCCCACCGCCAGCGCCCACCGCTTCCACTCGTCGCCACGCATCCCCATCGCTCACCGGCCCGGGGCCGCCTCTTCCGCGCCGAGCACCACGCGCACAAACCCCGCCTCGCGCGCCGCACCCACAATCTCCGCCAATTCCGACACCGGCACATCCGCACTCGCCCGGATCAACAGCGACGGCTCCCGCAGCTTCCCCGCCTCGCTTCGCAGCCATTCGCGCAGCTGAGCGATATTCAACAATCCATTCGCCGCAAAAATCTGCCCCGCCGGCCGCACGCTGATCACGCGCTCGGTCGTCACCGCCCCCGCACGCGCCCCCGCGATCCTCGGCATCTCGAAATCCACCCCCAGCCCGGGCGCCAGCACGAATCGCGAGCCGAACAACGAGAAAAACAGCACGATCAGCCCCGCGTTCACGTAGAACCAATAATCGAGGCTGCGCGGCTCCGGCCGCAACCGGCTCGCGAGATCCAGCGGTCGCGTGATCATGGTTTTCTCTGCCCTTCCGCGACCGCCGCCACGTCCTGCCGGTATTCGGTCAACAAATACTTCATGATCTCGTTCCCCGCCCACTCCACATCCCGCACGATCGCCCGCACCCGCCCGGCCAGGAAGTGATGCGCCAGATGCGCGGGAATCGCCAGCATCAGGCTCCCGCCCGTCGCGAGCAACGCCTGCCACATGCCCCGCGCCAGCACGCTCGCCGTCGCATAATCCCGCTCGAACGCGAGAAACGTCGTCACCATCCCCAGGATCGTCCCCAGCAGCCCCACGAGCGGCGCCACCTGCGCGATCGCCGCGATCGCCCCCAGCCGCCGCTCCAACGCCGGCAGCTCGATCACCGCGGCCTCCTGCACGTGGAACCGCATCCGGTCCGCCTCCTCGTCCGCGTGCAGCAACGCCGCCTTCACCACCGCCGCCACCGGGCCCGGCGTCTCCTCGCAGACCGTCAGCGCCTCGACGATGCGGCGCTTCGCGAGGATGTTCTTGATGCCGTTGACGAACGCCGTCGACCGGATCTGCCCCCGATGCAAATAGAGCGTCCGCTCCACAAACAGCACCACGCCGATCAAGCCCATCGCGAGCAACACCCACATCATCGGCCCGCCCCGGGCAAAAAGTGTCAGATCGAGTTCGCGCATCGCGCAGACCTTAGACCGCGTTCGTCCCCCAGCGTAAATGCGAAACACACCCGCTCATTTCTCTCCCCCGTTCGCCCCGGACCGCGCTAACCGCGTCCTCGCCAGCGCCTCGCCATAGCCGAGCTTCGCCTCGAGCACCAACGACCACGCTTCCTTCGCTTGTTCCAGTTTCTCCTGCTGTTCATAGAGCGCACCGAGCTCCAGCAGCGTCCGCGTCATCCAATACCGGCCCTTGTCGCTCAACCGCCGCGCCTGCTCCGGCGCCAGCAGGAATTCGTTCACCACATCCCGCCACCACACCTCCTCCGCTTTCGCCGCCTGCCCGCGCCGTGCGTGCAAAAACCCGAGATTGAATCCCGCCTCCACCCGCGCGTCCACCGGCGCGTCGATCCGGTCGCGCACGTGCTCGAACAACAGCTGCGCACTCTCCACATGACTCGGCTCGTTCGCCGATTGCGCGTTGTGCGTCTTCGCCAGCTCGAGCTGCGCCAGCGCGATGTCCCGCCGCTGCGAAAACCGGTTCACCAGCTCCTCATACACCCGCTGCGCCGCCGGAAAATCGTTCAGGTTTCGCAACAAGTCCCCCTGCTTCATCCGCGCCGCGAAGACCAGCTCGCTCCCCGGATACTTTCCCACCAGATCCTCGATCAGCCGGTTCGCCTCCTTCAAATTCGCCTCCTGCCCGCGACGCTCCGCCTGCAACGCCGCCCGCAACAACGCAAAGGGCGCATGCCCGCTCCGCGGAAAATCCTCCGCCAGCTTGGTCAACAACTGCTGCGCCTCCGCCGCCTTGTCCTGCTCGGCGTAATGATCCGCCTCCACGAAATACGATGCGATCGCCGAGTCCGACGACGGAAATTCCTCGCGCAATTTTTTCAGGATCTCCAGCGCCGCCGCGTCCCGATCCAGCGCGAAGTTCGCCTCCGCGCGCAGCAACGCCGCCGAACTCGCGATCTCCGCCCGCAGCGCCGGCGACACACCGTCCAGCACCGCGTTGAACCCTTCCACCAGCTGCAGCGTCTGCTCCGGCCGGCCCGCCGCCGACGCGAGCCGCGCCTGCAGCCACGTCATCCGCGCCCGCAACTCCACCGGCAGCGTCGCCCCGCGCTCGACGCCCTCCGCCAGCAACCGGCTCACCCGCTCGAACGCCTCCGCCGTCCGCCCGCGCGCCTGCAAGGCCCGCCCCAGATTCCATTCCGCCTGCCAGCGGTTTTCCAAATCCAGCGCCGGATCCTTCGCCAGTTCGTCCAGCATCGCCGCCGCCACCTCCGGCGTGCCCGCTTCGATCTCCGCCAACACCCGTTGAAACAAAAGATCCCCCGTGTTCACCCCGGGAGGCCGCTCCGCAATCGCCGCCGCATACGCGTCCGCCGCACTCCGGAAGTCCCGCGCGCGAAACCACGCCTCCGCGATCAGCAAACCCAGCGCGCCGCGCTCCGCCCCCGCCGGCAGTTCCGCGCGCGCCCGGACCGCATTGTCCGCCGCCGTCCGATACCGCCGCTGCTCCCACGCCGCCTGCGTCAACACCGCATACGCGTGCGCCTTCAACGGCGATCCGGGAAACCGCTGCAGCAGCGTCCGCGCATCGTCCTCCGCCGCCGCATAGCCGCCCATCGCGCCCGCGCCCCGCGCTCCCGCCAGCGACACCTGCGCCCGATACAGCAGCAAATCCTCCAGGACCGGATGCGGCGTCCCCGCCCCGATCAAACGATCGAGCAATCGCTTGAAAGCCGACAGCTGCGGATTCTGCCCCGACGCCTGGGCCAGCAGCTGCAGCGCAATCCGCTGCTTCACCGGATCGCCGCCGTCCTCCAACAGTCGCTCGAGCGCACTCCGCCCCGGCCCCGCCTCCGCCCCCGCGATCAACCCCAACAACACCCGCATCTCGTCCGCCTCGACCCGCTCCGCCGACGCCATCGCCTGTAATTGTCGTTCCAATACCTGCGATGCCTCCGCCTTGCGCCCCTGCTCGTCCAGCATCGCCGCATAGATCCGTGCCCATTGATAACCCCGCGCCCGTCCCGCGAACTCCTCCATGTTGCGCCGCGCCGCCGTCAAACTTGCCTCCGTCACCTGCCCGCGCCGCAGCCGCAGCTGCTCCTGTTTCAACTGAAACTGCGCCCGCGCCGGCGGCGACGGCGTTGCCTCCACCGCCTGCCCAAACAACACCGCCGCCTTGTCAGGCTCGCCCTCGCTGATCGCGATCAAACCCTGCAAAAACAAATGCCACCCGCGCTCCGTCGGCGTGAGTTCGTTCACCCGCGTCGCATTGCGCTCGTTCTTCGCCGTCGTCAAAAACCCCTGCTGCCACGCCGCGAGCCCCTTGCGCAAATGCCACGCCGCCGTCCGCGGCCCCTCGAGCGCATGCAACACCTGCTCCGCCTCCGCGCCGCGCCCCTGATCCAGCAGCGCCGTCGCCAGTCCCAGCGTCGCCGCCGGCACCTCCGTTCCGCCCCGCTCCAACAACTGCCGGTAAATCGCCTCCGCGGCCGACGAAAACCCGAGCTCCTGCGCCCGCTCCGCCGCCGTCAGCGACACCGCATCGTCGCCCCGCGTCACGCCCTCCGCCCGCGGTGCCGACAGCGGCGCCGGCACATTCAGCTGCGCCTGCCCGCGCAGCCCCGCACCCGTGAGCGCGAGCAGCGAAATCAGGAAGAGGCGAAAACGCATGAGGTCGCGCCGAACTTGCTGCGCCCTCTGGAAACAATCAACCGCGTTGTAAATCGTTCCGACTCGCCCCACGCTGTGCCACCTCGCACGGTCCGCCTCGTTTCCAAACCCTTCCCCATCATGAGCGCACTTGTCGTCCTTGGCATCCTCGCCGCCCTCGTCCTCGTGCTCGGCCTCTGGGCCGTCAGCATCTACAACGCCCTCGTCGCCCTCCGCAATCGCTTCAAAAACGCCTTCGCCCAAATCGACGTCCAGCTGAAGCGCCGCTACGATCTGATCCCCAATCTCGTCGAGATCGCCAAAGGCTACCTCAAGCACGAACGAGAAACCCTCGAGGCCGTCATCAAAGCCCGCAACATCGCCGCCGCCGCCGCGCAAACCGCCGCCGCCAATCCCGCCGATGCCAACGCCGTCCGCAACCTCGGCGCCGCCGAAACCGGCCTCACCGGCGCCCTCTCACGCCTCATGGTCGTCTCCGAGCAATACCCCGACCTCAAGGCCAACCAAAACATGGCCCAGCTCACCGAGGAGCTCACCTCGACCGAGAACAAAATCGCCTTCGCCCGGCAGGCCTACAACGACAGCGTCATGACCTACAACACCACCCGCGAAACGTTCCCCAACGTCGTCTTCGCCGGCATGCTCGGCTTTCACCCCGCCGAACTCTTCAAGATCGACGACCCCACCGAGCGCAACGCACCCAAAGTCAGCTTCGCGTGATGCGAACCGGCGATAAGTAATAAGCATTAAGCTGTAAGCCTCGCCCACGAACCTTCGCAGGCTTCGGGTTTATTACCTAAAGCTTACCGCTTATCGCTTACAGCTTACCGCTGTCTCCCCATGGACTTCTTCGAAGCCCAGGCCCGCGCGAAAAAGCGCACGACGCGCCTCGTCGTCCTCTTCGTCTTCGCCGTCCTCGGCACCATCACGGCGGCGTATTTCGCCGCCGTCTTCGGACTTGGTTTCCTCGAAGAACAACGTCAGGGCGCGTATTCAGAACCCGGCTACACCGGTTCGGGCCCTGCACGCTCGGCTCTGGACCCTGGGCTTTATTCCCTCTGGCAACCCCAGGTTTTCGCCGGCGTCAGCGCCGCCGTCCTCGCCATCATCGGCTTCGCCTCCCTCGCCAAATGGTCCCAGTTTTCCGCCGGCGGCTCCGCCGTCGCCGAAAGCGTGAAGGGCCGCCGCGTCGACCCCAAGTCCACCGACCTTCGCGAACGCCGCCTCCTCAACGTCGTCGAGGAAATGGCCATCGCCTCCGGCACGCCCGTCCCCGCCGTCTACGTCCTCGACGACGAACCTTCCATCAACGCCTTCGCCGCCGGCCTCACCACGTCCGACGCCGTCGTCGCCGTCACCCACGGCACGCTCGAAAAACTCACCCGCGACGAACTCCAGGGCGTCGTCGCCCACGAGTTCAGCCACATCCTCAACGGCGACATGCGGCTCAACCTCCGCCTCACCGCCCTCCTCTTCGGCATCCTCGTCCTGGGACTCGCCGGCCGCGGCATCCTCTGGAGCATGCGGTTCTCGCGCGTCGCCCGCGGCTCCGGCCGCAACAAAAACTCCGGCGGCATCCTCGTCGCCATTCTCTTCGCCGGCCTGGCCCTGCTCATCATCGGCTACATCGGCTATTTCTTCGGCCGCATGATCCAGGCCGCCGTGTCACGACAACGTGAATACCTGGCCGACGCCTCCGCCGTCCAGTTCACGCGCAACCCTTCCGGCATCGCCGGCGCCTTGAAAAAGATCGGCGGCTACGCCCTCGGCTCGCGCCTGCAAACCAGCAAAGCCGCCGCCATCGGCCACTTCTTCTTCGCCCAAAGCTTCCGCTCCGGCTTCACCGGCCTCTGGTCCACCCACCCGCCTCTCACCGAACGCATCCGCGCCATCGATCCCAACTTCGACGGCCAGATGTTCGAGCCGCCCGAAAAAGTCGACGTCGCCTCCGACTCCTTCGTCTCCGCCGGACTCCACCCGCCCAAACTCCCACCCAAAATCCCGAAACCCCCGCTCGAGGTTTTCAACGCCGCCGCCGCCATCGCCACCATCGGCACCCTCACGCCCGCCCAGGTCAGTTCCGCCGAATCCCTCCTCGCGTCCGTCCCGCCCCGCCTGCGCGACGCCGCCCACTCCGAATCCGAAGCGCCTCTCCTCCTCTACGCACTTCTCCTCGACCACGATCCTGCGCTCCGCGACCGCCAGCGCGCCCTCGTCGCCCAGCACGCCGGCTCCGACGCCCTCGCCGCCCTCGATCGCCTCGCCGCCGATCTTCCGTCGATCGGCCCCGAGCACAGACTCCCGCTCGTCCAACTCACCCTTCCCGCGCTCCGCTCACTGCCGCACCCCGCGCTCGATCCGTTTCTCTCAACCCTCGACGAACTCGTCCACGCCGACGCCCGCGTTTCCCCTTTCGAGTTCGCGCTGCAAAAACTCCTCACCCGCTCCCTCGCCCTCGGCCGCTCCCCGAAATCCGCCGCGGTTCAATACCACTCCTTCAACGCCCTCGTCCGCGAAATCGCCGCCGTCCTCTCCGCCCTCGCGCACGCGTCCACGACCAGCGAAAACGACGCCCGCCTCGCCTTCGCCGCCGGCGCCACCCAACTGAAACTCATCGAGCCCCAACTCGCCCTCGCCGCGTCCGCCTCCGATCTCGCCGCCCTCGACGCCGCCCTCGACAAACTCGCCGCCGCGAGCCTCCCCATCAAACACCGCACGCTCCTCGCCGCCGCCCACGTCGTCAGCGCCAACGGCTCCGTCTCCATCGCCGAAGCCGAGCTCCTCCGCGCCACCGCCGCCGCCCTCGACCTCCCCATGCCTCCCCTCTCCCCCGCCTGACCGACATCTTCTCTTTCTCCCGCCGTGCCGCCTCATCGCCACGCGTGCCACATCACCCACCGCCCCACCTTGCGCAGCCGATCCCCGCTGATCCGCCACGTCCACGCGTAACGCCCCACCTCCACCTCGCCGGAAATCAATCCTCCGTTCGCGACCGATAACCTTTCCCCGCGCGCCTCCCGTCCGAGCAGCACCTTCAAATCCGACGGCACGTAAGGCACCAGATATTGCGACGGCTCGATCAATCGCCGCCCGTCCAACCGCAGCTCCGTCACGCGCTCCAGCCGCTCGTCGCGCGCCCACACCAGCAACGGCCGCTCCTCCGGCAATCTCCACGCCCCGCCTTCGCCCTCGATCGCACGCGTCCGCGGCTCGAGCCGCACGCCCGCGCCGATCACCACTGCCACCGCGACCGCGATGGTCCACCGCCGCACGGCTCGCCACCGCCCTTCGCGCCACAGGCTCTTCCCCGCCGCGACCACCGCCAAAAACATCAGCGGAAACCACCACGCCAGATAATGAATCAGCGTGAACCGGTAGATCCCCGCCGGCGTGAGGTCGTTATAATTCAAATATACAAACGCGTTCGCCCCCACCGCTCCGACCGCCGCCATGCCCGCGCCCCCTTCGCGCCGCACCCACCACCACGCCGCCACCGGCGCCAGCCACAGCCAGGGATAACGCCACAACAGCCCCGGCTCCACTTCCCCAAACAGCGGCATGCCTTCCAGCAACAGCCAGAAAAACTTGTAGCTCACCGGGTATCCAAAAAACCCCACTGTCTCCATCGACGCCGCCTCATACGGCGTCCGCCACGCCCCAAACACCTTCAGGTTCAACCCGCCCACCGCCACCCACGCCGCCATCACCACCGCCGCCGCTCCCACGCCGTGCGTCAAACGCGCCCGCCACGTCGGCATCCGCCACACCGCCCACGCCAGCAACGGCCCAAACGCCACCACATCCACCGGCCGCACGAAATACGTCGCCGCCGCGAGTCCCGCCAGACTCCACACCACCCGCGCCTCGTAGCTACGAACGTGAGCGAGTGGCTCACCCCCTCGCGCGTCCCAGCTCCGCGGCCCTCTCACCACCACCCACACCCCCGCCAGCATCGTCAGCTGCGTCGCCAGCGTATTCCACGGCACCACCACCGAATCCGCCAACAACCACCCATGCGTCGCCGCAAACACCACCCCGACGCCCGCCACTTCCCCCGCGCCCAGCCACCGCCGCCCGATCCGCCACCACACCGCCGCCGCCCCCAGCACGAGCGCCAGATTCGGCAGCAGAAACGCATGCGCCGGCATCCACTGCACGAACGGCACCGCCAGCGCCGAATACCCCAGCGGATAAAAATACGTCTCCGCATCGATCGCCCCCCGCGCGATCGCCTCCGCCTGCTGCAAATACTTCAACTGATCCGCCCACGTCCACCACCCGTCACGATTCGCCCCGACTCCAGTTCCCGGATACAAATCGTGCAGCCGATACGCCGCCAGATACGCGACAGCCACCAGCGCCAGCCACAGCCAGCTCCTCCCGCGTCGCGCCCACCCGTGATCTGACTCCGCCGTCGCACCCGTCATGAATGCGATCGCTCCGCTGGTTGCCCGTTGCTCATCCGCGCACCTCAACCCAAATCCCACCGCCTCGTCAAAGCGTTGTTCCGCCGCCCGCTACCGATGCAGCACCCGCGCCCGCCCCTGCGGCTCCGCTGGCTTGCCCACCGGCACCGGCTTCTCCGGCGAAAATTTCGCCAGCACCATCACCGCCGCGATCGCCACCGCCATCACCCCGCGCGCCCATTTCCGCCTCCGCGTTTCGTCCGGCAGCCAGGTCTTCTCCTTCCGCGCCAGCACCGCGATTCCCACCGCGGGCAACACCAGCCACACCCACCACGGCAGCCCCAGCTCGCGCAGCACATGCCGAAACCACCCCACCACCGACACGCCGAGAATCCCCGCCGCAAACAGCGCCGCAAACGTCACGCTATGCCCGCGCAACGCCCGCCAAAACCACGGCACCAGCGAAAATCTGTCCACCCCGCCACGCTGCGCACCGTCTCCGTCCCGTCAAAATGCCATTACGCCCGCCCGTCCTTCGCCGCTTCGCCGTCTCAAGGCCCCAGCAACTTCGGATTCTTCGCCCCATCCAACCCGCTGTCCTCCACCTCGAACACCGGATCCGTGGCTTCCACGAAACGCATGCCCTGGTCAAAACCCCACAACCAGCACGCCCCGTCGCGCCGATCGTGAATCAACATGTAGTCCGGCAGCCGGTCCCGCGACGGACTCGCGATCGAGAACTGCCCTTGCGTCACATAATCCAGCACCTCCGGCAGCTGCGACACCGGCGGCTGCAAATCCAGCGTCACCGTCCAGTTCCCGCTGATCGCCATCGGCACGTTGCCTCGGAAATAATAACCGAAAAACCGCGCCGGCACATAATGCCCGGTCGCACGCAGCCGTTGCAAATGCTCGTCCACCGCCGCGATGAACCGCACGCGCCACGGGAAATCGTTCGGCAGGGTAAACCCGGAAAGCGGTATGAGCACGTTGTCGATCATGGGCGTGGCGCGTCTCAGCCTATAACGGCCAAGTTCCGTTGGATTTTAGCACCTTATTCGTCAGTTTTTCGCTTCACGTGAAATTGACCGCGCACCAGCAGCACCTCCTCGACGCCTTCCTCCACCTCGACGACCCCCAGGAACGGCTCGCCCTCGTCGTCGACCGCGCCCGCCTCCGCCCAAAACTTCCCATCGAACTTCGCACGCCGGCCCACCGCGTCCCCGGCTGCACCTCCAGCGTCTGGCTCGTGCCCGAACTTCGCGACGGCCACTGTCACTTCCGGGTCGGCGCCGATTCCCCTGTCGTCTTGGGCCTCGTCGCCCTGCTCACCGATTTTCACACCGACCTCACCCCCGCCGAAATCCTCGCGACCTCCCTCGACCCCCTCGAACACCTCGGCCTCTCGCGCTCCCTCTCCCCCACCCGCCGCCACGGCCTCGCCGCCGTCCAAGCTGCCCTTCGCACCTTCGCCCAAAGACACCTCCTCGCGAACCGCGCCAAATCCCGCGAATAGCCCAAACTCCTTCGCGCTATTTCGCGTGTTTCGCGGGCTCCTCTCATGGCTCCCCTCTTCGACGCCCACAACCACCTCCAAGACCCCTGGCTCACGCCCCACCGCGACCGCGTCCTCGCCGACCTCGCTCAACTCCCCATCCACGCCTGCGTCGTCAACGGCACCAGCGAACAAGACTGGCCCGACATCACCACCCTCTGCTCGCACTCCCACTCTCAACTCGCATCCCTCAACCCTCAACTTCGCTTCCTTCCGTCCTACGGCCTCCACCCGTGGAACGTCGGCAACGCCTCCCCCCACTGGCGCGACACCCTTCTCCACACGCTCGACGCCCACCCGCACGCCTTCATCGGCGAAATCGGCCTCGACCGCTGGATCCTCGATCGCGCCCGCCCCGACGATCCCCGTCTCACCGGCCTCCGCCGAGCCCCGCTCGACGAACAACTCGACGCCTTCACCTGGCAACTCCGCCTAGCCGCCGAGCGCAACCCTCCCCGTCACGATCCACTGCCTCGACGCCTGGGGCGCCCTCGCCGACGTCCTCCGTTCCACGCCGCTCCCCGCCCGCGGCTTCCTCCTCCACGCCTACGGCGGCTCCGCCGAGCTCGCCCGCGACTTCGCCGCCCTCGGCGCCTACTTCTCCTTCAACGGCTACTTCCTCGGCGACCGCCAATCCGCCAAACGCGACGTCTTCCGCACCCTGCCCGCCAGCCGCCTTCTCGCCGAAACCGACGCCCCCGCGATGCCGCTCCCCGCCCCGCACCGCACGCACGAACTCCCCGGACTCGCCGACAACCACGCGATCAACCACCCCGCCAACCTCCCCGTCATCTACGCCGGCCTCGCCCAACTCCGCGACCTTTCACTCGACACCCTCGCTCACCAAATCGAGCAAAACTTCCACGCGTTCTTCGTTTCCCCCTCGCGCCCCTAAACGCGCCTCGTCCGCCCCGCGCAAGATCTGCGCAGCCTTTTCACATCCGCGCGCCACGTCCGCTCTTTCGCCACCTCCCTCGCCCTGACAAGATCCCGCCTTCGCACGCGCGTCACACCCATGTTACTTCCCACCATTATCCAAGGCGGCATGGGCGTCGCCGTCTCCAACTGGCGCCTCGCCCGCGCCGTCTCGCTCACTGGCCAACTCGGCGTCGTCTCCGGCACCTTGCTCGCCGTCGTCCAAACCCGCCTCCTGCAACAAGGCGACCCCGGCGGCCACCTCCGCCGCGCCTTCGATCGTTTCCCGCTCCCCGCCATCGCCGAGCGCATCTGGCGCCAGTATTACGTCGAAGGCGGCGTCCCCGCTGGCGCCCCGTTCAAGCCCGTGCCGATGCCCGCGCTGCCGCTCAGCACCGCCTTCATCGAGCTCTGCGTCCTCGCCAACTTCGCCGAAGTCTTCCTCGCGAAGGAAGGCCACTCCGGCCGCGTCGGCCTCAATCTCCTCGAAAAAATCCAACTGCCCACGCTCCCGTCGCTCTACGGCGCCATGCTCGCCGGCGTGGACACCGTCCTGATGGGCGCCGGCATTCCGCGCGCCATCCCCGGCGTGCTCGACGGACTCGCCCGCGGCGACGCCGTCGAACTCAAACTCGACATCGAAGGCGCCGCCCCCGACGACCCCGCTCGCGTGCTCCGTTTCGATCCGCGCACCCTGTTTCCGGGCGAACTGCCCTCCGTGCATCGTCCGCATTTTCTCGCGATCGTCTCCTCCGCCACCCTCGCCACCACGCTCGCCAAAAAATCCACCGGCCGCGTCGACGGCTTCGTCGTCGAGGGCGCCGTCGCCGGCGGCCACAACGCCCCGCCGCGCGGCCCCCTTCAACTCTCCCCGTCCGGCGAACCCCTCTACGGCCCACGCGACACGCCCGAGCTCCCCAAAATCCGCGACCTCGGCCTGCCTTTCTGGCTCGCCGGCGCCTTCTCCCGCCCGGGCAAAATCGCCGAAGCCCAGGCCCACGGCGCCGTCGGCATCCAGGTCGGCACCGCCTTCGCCTTCTGCGAGGAGTCCGGCATCATCCCCGATCTAAAACGCCGCTTCCGCGAGCTCATCCGCGCCGGCACCGCGCGCGTCCACACCGACCCCCTCGCCTCGCCCACCGGCTTTCCCTTCAAGATCGCCCAGCTCGCCCAAACGCTCTCCGACGCCACCGCGTTCGCGAAACGCCAGCGCATCTGCGACCTCGGCTACCTCCGCCAACTCTTCCGCCGCGACGACGGCTCCATCGGCTATCGCTGCGCCGCCGAACCCGTCGCCGACTTCGTCCGCAAAGGTGGCGACGCCGCCGCGACCGTCGGCCGCAAATGCCTCTGCAACGGCCTCGCCGCCACCGCCGGCTTCGCTCAAACCCGCGACGACGGCGAAGTCGAGCTGCCCATCGTCACCGCCGGCGACGAACTCAGCCACCTCGCCCGCTACTTCGACTTCAGCCGCGATTCCTACAACGCCGCCGACGTCATCCGCATCCTCCTCGGCACCCCCGCCCCGGCCTGACCGTTCGGCTCTCCCAGCCCGCCACCGCCCCGCGCCAAACCGGCGCCAGGCGCGACATTGTCACCTATTAAGTGACAATCTCATTCCCCGCTGACCGCCCGGCGTGCGAATTCGCGAGGGCCTTCACCACCTCCCCCGCCGCCGCCAACCCAAATACCCCGGTCACAAACACCGCCGTCCCAAACCCGCTCTCGCAATCCAGCGCGAGCGTCGACCCCGGCTCCGGCTCGCTCGCGCACGTGCCATTCGCCCAGGGAAATACCGGCGCCTCGCTCGACCACACGCAGCGCACGCCCCAGTGCATCTTCCCGCTCTGCTCGCCGTGCGGAAATCCGTGATCCTTCCGCAGCTTCTTCCGCACCTGCCGCAATAGCTCGTCGCCGAACGAATCCCCCAGGTCCCCCGCCCGCACCTGCGTCGCATCGCGCTTTCCGCCGGCGCCGCCTACCGTCAGCACATTCATCCCGCGCTTCGCCGCCTCCGCAATCAGCAGCGCCTTGTTCGACAGCTTGTCGATCGCATCGACCACGAAATCGAACCGCTCGCTCAACAACCGCTCCGCCGACACCGCCGTGAAAAACTCCGTCTTCCCCTCCACGCGACACCCCGGGTTGATCGCGCGTATCCGTTCCGCCAACACCTCCACTTTCGGTCGTCCAATTTGCCCGTCGAGCGCCGGCAGTTGCCGGTTCACGTTCGTCACACAAACGTCGTCCAGGTCGATCATCGTCAACGCCCCGACGCCGCTCCGCGCCAGCCCTTCGACCGCCCACGAGCCGACCCCGCCCACGCCCACCACGCACACCCGCGCCGCCCGCAGCCGCTCCAGCCCCGCACGCCCCACCAGCCTTCCCACCCCGCCAAATCGCTCGAAGTAATCCAACTCTTCACTCATCTTCCTACAGCCAGAACGACGAATGCCCCTCGCGCAACCCCCGCTCCTCTCCCCGTCCTTTTTGTCATTCTGAACGAAGTGAAGAACCCAGCTGCGCGATCGCCGGCCGTTTGCGCCCATACCACCAATGAACCGATTCATCTACTTACTCACCTTGGTTTCTGCCTGCTTCCTCGCCCCTATGACCGCCGCCACCCTCCCCATCATTCCGCCGGCCGACGATTCCGGCTTCGTCCCCATCTTCGACGGCCTCACCCTCGCCGACTGGGACGGCGACCCCACCTACTGGCGCGTCGAAGATGGCCACCTTGTCGGCGAAATCACCCCCGAAACCCTCGTCAAACGAAACACCTTCATCATCTGGCGCGGCGGCACCCCCGCCAACTTCGAGCTCAAACTCGACTACCGCGTCACCGCCGGCGGCAACAGCGGCATCAACTACCGCAGTATCCAACTCACGGATGCACCGTGGTCGCTCGCCGGCTACCAGGCCGACATCGACAGCGCCGACCGCTGGATCGGCCAAAACTACGAAGAGCGCGGCCGCACTTTCCTCGCCTACCGCGGCCAGATGGTCCGCGTGAACGAGCACGGCCAGCCCCAGCTCGTCGCCTCCCTCGGCGACTCCGACACCCTGACATCGCACGTCAAAACCGACGACTGGAACTCCTACCACATCATCATCCGCGGCAACGTCCTCATTCACGTTGTCAACGGCCACGTCATGAGCCTCGTCATCGACGACGACCCGAAAAACCGCCGCTTCGACGGTCTCATCGGCGTCCAAGTCCACGTCGGCCCGCCCATGAAAATCGAATACCGCAACATCCGCTTGAAAACCCTGTAGGCCGCCCGCTCGCGCTCCTCACCTCCCATTCGCATGCTCATCGTCCACGTCCACGTTCACGTCCGCCCCGAACACCTCGACGCCTTCATCGCCGCCACGCTCGCCAACGCCCACGCCAGCCTGCGCGAACCCGGCATCGCCCGCTTCGACGTCGTTCAACAAACCGACGATCCCAACCGCTTCGTCCTCGTCGAAGCCTATCGCACTAACGACGCCCCAGCCGCCCACAAGGAAACCGCCCACTATGCCGCGTGGCGCGACACCGTCGCCCCTATGATGGCCTCCCCGCGCACGAGCACCAAATTCACCAATCTCCACCCCGCCGGGACTTGGTAATGCCCTTCGAATTCGCCACCGCCACCCGGATCGTCTTCGGCCCCGGCACCCTGAAACAAATCGGCCCGCTCGCGCGCGAATTCGGCCACCGCCCCCTCGTCGTCACCGGCCGCGATTCTTCCCGCGCCCAACCCCTCCTTGACCTCCTCTCCTCCGCTCAACTCGCCGCCACCCCCATTCCGATCGCCCACGAACCGTCGACCGACGACATCACCCGCGCCGTCACTCACGCCCGCGCCCACGCCTGCGATTTCGTCATCGGTTTCGGCGGCGGCAGCGCCCTCGATTCCGCCAAAGCCATCGCCGCGCTCCTCACCAACTCCGGCGATCTTTACGACTACCTCGAAGTCGTCGGCCGCGCCCAACCGCTCCCCAACCCCGCCGCACCCTGTATCGCCATACCCACGACGGCCGGCACCGGCTCCGAAGTCACCCGCAACGCCGTCCTCGCCTCACCCGCGCATCGCGTAAAGGTCTCCCTCCGCAGCCCCCATATGCTGCCGCGCCTCGCGATGGTTGACCCCGAACTCACTTACAACCTCCCACCCGCACTCACCGCCACCACCGGCCTCGACGCCCTCACTCAGCTCATCGAGCCCTACGTTTCCTCGCGCGCGAACCCTCTCGCCGACGCCCTCTGCGTCGAAGGCATCCGCCGCGCCGCCCGCTCGCTCCGCCGCGCCGTGGAAAACCCCCGCGACCCCGTTGCCCGCGAAGACCTGTCGCTCGCCAGCCTCTTCGGCGGACTCGCCCTCGCCAACGCCGGCCTCGGCGCCGTCCACGGTTTCGCCGGCCCCATCGGCGGCATGTGGGTCGCGCCCCACGGCGCCATCTGCGCCGCACTCCTGCCACATGTGATTGAGGCCAACCTCGCCGCGCTCCACGCCCGCGCACCCCACCACCCGTCGCTCGCCCGCTACGACGAAATCGCACGTTTCGTCACCGCCCAGCCGCACGCCACCGCCCCGGACCTCGTCCGCTGGACCCACGACCTCCTCACCACCCTTGGCATCCCGTCGCTCTCCACCTACGGCATCACCCCCGCGGATTTCCCCGCGATCGTCGAAGCCGCCGCCCGCGCCAGCAGCATGAAAGCGAACCCGCTCCCCCTCACCCCCGCCGAACTCACCGCCATCCTCGCCGCCGCGCTTTGATCCCCCAACGCGCATCCGCCGCTCGGCCGACTTTCTCGTCTCGAATCCGCTCCGCCGTCTCAACGCTCCGTGCCGTCCGGGAGCATCCGCTCTTTCAACGCCACTCCCGCCGCACTCCCCACGCCGCCCCCCCGCAAACCGGGTCACCACGTCGTGCACATCGCGCCCGCTCGGCTGTTGAAACACCCGCAGATCGAACTCGCCGATCACAGCCAGCAGGTGATCGAAAATATCGGACTGGATGTCCTCGTAGAACGCCCAGCGCGTGTCCGTCGTGAAGACGTAGATCTCCAGCGGCAATCCCTGCGCCGTCGGCGCCAGCTGCCGCACGAGAAACGTCATGTCCCGGTGAATCTTCGGATGCGCCCGCAGGTAGGCGGCACAATACGCGCGGAACGTGCCGAGATTCGTCAACCGCCGCCCGTTCCCCAGAATCGAAAGATCCACGCCCTCCTTCGCATTGTAGGCCGTGACTTGGGCCTGCTTCGCCTCGAGATAGTGGCGCAACAGCCCGATCTTGCGCCACCGCGCCACCATCGCCTCGTCGGCAAAACGAATCGTCTGCACCTCGATCGGAATCGCCCGCTTGATCCGCCGTCCGCCCATCTCCTGCATCCCGCGCCAGTTCTTGAACGAATCCGAAATCAGCGAATACGTCGGGATCGACGTGATCGTCTTGTCCCAGTTGCGCACCTTCACCGTCGTCAGTGAAACATCGATGACGTCCCCGTCCGCCCCCGCCTTCGGCATCTCGATCCAGTCGCCCACCCGCACGAGTTCGTTGACCGAGATCATGATCCCCGCCACGAAACCCAGAATCGCGTCGCGAAACACCAGCAGCAGCACCGCCGTCAACGCCCCGACCCCCGACAGCAGATAAAGCGGCGTCTTGTCCAGGACGATGCTCAACCCCAGCACCAGTCCGACCAGCGTCGCGATCAGCTTCACCGCCTGCACAAAACCCTTCACCGGCATGCGCACGGTCTTCTGCCCTCGCTCGGCCATCTGATGCAGCGCATCCAGCAGCGCGAAAAACACCGCGATGCAGATAAAGACGATGTAAATGGCCACCGCCGCGTTCACCCCGGCGAGCACCTCCGCCCGTTCTCCGAAGACCCCCGGCCCGAAGACCTTCACGATTACCGCCGGCACCAGATGCGACAAACGCGTGAACACCCCCGCCTCCAACATCTCGTTGTCCCACTGAAACGACGTCCGCCGCACCACCGCGGCGACCCCGCGCAGGATCACCCGCTTCGCCAGAAAATTCGCCGCCCACGCCAGCGCTAGCAGCAACCCAAGCGCCGCTCCCGTCGCCACCAACGCCGCCCATTCGGCCGGCACCTGCCTCGCCTGCAGGGTCTCCGCGACCCAATTCACAAAACTCTCCATGAACCCACGATGTGGCCCGCGGATGACGACGCCACCCCGTTTTCACCCGGACGCGAGCACCCGCTCCACCGCCGCGATCGCCGCCCGCTCCCGCTCCGCCCACTCCCCGCGAATCTCCACGAACGGCAGCCCGCGCCGCTCCACCGCCCCCCGCCACACTCGCGCCGCCTTTGCCCGATCCTCCGGCTCCGGAAAACACCGCGCCGGATCCGGCTCGAACGGCACATCCGCCTCGAGCAGCAGATACAGCGCGTAATTCCGGCACCGCTTCTCCGCCCCGCGCCGCACTTCCGCCGGACACGTCCCATACAGCAGATCGCTCCACAACATCGTCGTCAGCGCCTCCGTATCGCAGATCAGAATACGATCGCCCTTCTCCTCCGCCGCCCGCGCCGCTTCGTCCTCGCGCCGCCACTGCTCGCGCGCGATCGGCCCCATGTCCTCCAGCCCGATCACGCCCTGCTGATCCCAAAACTCCCGCGCATACTCCGCCACGAGCGGCACACCGAAATGCCGCGCGAGCCTCTCCGCCAGTCGCGTCTTCCCCGTCGACTCCGTCCCATACACCGCGATCCGCTTCACCTCCACGCTCTCGC
This sequence comes from Verrucomicrobiota bacterium, assembly GCA_023430565.1. Classification (GTDB taxonomy): domain Bacteria; phylum Verrucomicrobiota; class Verrucomicrobiia; order Opitutales; family Opitutaceae; genus Opitutus. The sequence continues at coordinate 21,097 of JAEZAD010000231.1, read as the reverse complement.
TCACCGCCGCACCCCCAATCCGTGTGCATCCGTGTTCATCCGTGGCTCAACTCCACCGCGCGCACCGCTGTCCCGCCAACTCCTCCGCCATGCCCGATCGCCCGCCACCGCCATCGCGAAAAAAATCACATACAGCCCCGCCGTCAGCCGCAGGTCCTTCGCCCAATACACGCCGATCGCCACCACGTTCACGATCATCCAACCCGCCCAGCACTCCAACCGCTTCCGCGCCTGCCACCACTGCGCAATCAAACTAAACACCAAAATAAATGCGTCCCAATGCGGCAGCGCCGCATCCGTATTCCGTCGCATCATCTCGCCCCACGCCACCGTCGCCACCAGTCCGATCGCACTCCACCCCAGCACGGCCCGCACCCTCAGCCGAGTCACCCGCAACTCCCCTCGCACCCCGCCCCCTTCGCCCTTTGCCCCTCGCCTTTCGCCCCCAATCCAGTGCCACCACCCATACGCCTGTATCCCGAAAAAACATACCTGCAGCAGCGCATCCGAATACAGCTTCGCCTCGAAAAACACCCACGCATACACCGCCACCTGCACGATCCCCACCGGCCATCCCCACACATTCTGCCGGATCATCAGCCCGACACCGATCACCCCCAGCACCGTCCCGATGATTTCATAAACAGACATGGCCCGCTGTCATCCCGGGAAGCCCCGATCGTGGCAATCACGGGTTTATCCGCCCGCCGAAATCCCTCCACTCCCGTCAGGTGCTCTTTGCGCACCTTCGCAGCTCTTCGCGTCTTCGCGCTTAACGACAACACCCGCCGCTTCACTTCTCCGCCACAAACGCCTCCAGCGCCTCCCGCGTGATCGCATAACGCGCCCCACAGCGCGGACACCGGATCTCGATCTTTTCCTCTTCGCCAAACAACCCTTCCGGATCGTGCCGCATCGTCGGCGCCAGCACCTCCAGCATCCGCTCCTGATTGCACCCGCAGTGCCAGCGATACACCCGCTTTTCCATCGGCACCAGCGTCTCCGCGTCGTCCAGCTTCCGCACTTGTTCCACCTCCAGCGCGTGCAGCCACCCGACGTCACAATCAGGATGCTCCGTCACCATCGCAAACTCCTCCTCGCTCAGCTGAAAATATCGCGCCACCCGCTGCTCGCTCTGCCCATAAAATTTTTCCGCCGCCTCGATCGGATCGCCGCCCTTGAAACTCACCGTGCTCCGCCGCTTCTCGCCCCGCCCGCGCACCACGTCCGCGTAAAACAAATTCTCCGGCAGCTCCTTCACATTCTCCTCGAACACCCGCCCCGCCACCGCGCCCGTCTCATTGTCGCCAATCAGAAACACGTTCAATAGCGGCTGCTGGAAATTGATCGTCCACGCCGTCAGCTCGTTCCGCGGCCGCGACGCACAATGCAGCACGAACGCCGCCAGCGCCTTCTTGAACAACGCATCCGCCGCCGCCCCCGGTTTGATCTGATGTTTGCCGAGATGAAGGTAGTAATCCACGAACAGGTCCCCGAGCTCCGCCCGCGCCAGCAACACATTGCGGCTGCGCACGAAGAACGTCCCCACTTCGAGACCCGCGTCGTCGAGATTAGGAGGAGTGATTTCCGGCATGCCGCGAAACGTTGCGCTCCTCCTTCGTTTGTCGAGCGCTCCGGCCGCTTCCCGCCGCAACTCGCCCCGGAAATCCCCGCGTTCGTCCCCGCGCTGTTGCTCGCAGCGCACGTTTCCCTGCCCTCGCCCCGAGCCTTCGCTCCACATGCCCCCGCATGTGCCTCCCGTTCCACCCCATGCCCCCGCTCTTCGCGCGCTTCTGGCGCTTCCTGCCTCGCTGCACGCTCCTGTTGGCCGCCTTCGCGCCCTCTGCCCGCGCGTTCACCGTCGCCCCAAACCTCACCGTCAACGGCGACGTCCGCGCCCGCTACGAATCCGACTGGGATTCCCACACCGCCACCGGCGCCCTCCGCACCGACCGCGAACGCGGCCGCTTCCGCGTCCGTGTCAATGCCACCTACGCCTTCAACCCCACCTGGTCCCTCCACGCCCGCGTTCGCACCGGCGATCCCGAAAGCCAGCAGTCACCCCATCTCACGTTCACCGCCAACGACGGCCCCAACGACGACCTCCGCCTCTCCCTCGACCGCTACTTCCTCCAATATAAACAGGGCACCACCACCGCCTGGCTCGGCCGCAACAGCTCCCCGTTCTGGCAGCAAAATGAACTTTTCTGGGACGAAGACATTACGCCCACCGGCGCCGCCACTTCGTTCGACCGCAAGCACGGCACCGCGACGCTGACAACCACGCTCGGCGCCTTCGCCCTCCCCGACGGCGTCAACCACCTCCACGGCCAGCTCTTCGCCGGCCAGCTCAAATACACCGCGCCCATCGACACCGCCCGCCTCACCCTCGCCGCCGGTCTGCACGCTTTCCAGGGCGACACCGGCGCTCGCCACCTCCGCAATCGCAACGGCGCCCGCGACTACCTCGTGGGTGTGCTCAACGCCCAATGGAGCACGCCCATCGCCGGCGTCCCCGTCGCCTTCGGCGTCGATGTCTTTCACAACTTCCAGGACTACAGCGCCGCCGAGGTCACCCCATTCCCCGCCGCGCAACAGGACGAAACCCTCGGCTACGTCTTCTCCGTCGTCGCCGGCCAGCTCAAGGAGCGCGGCGACTGGCTCGCCGGCTACTACTACGCCCACGTCGAAACCTTCGCCACCAACGCCTCCTACGCGCAGGACGACTGGGCCCGCTTCGGCAACGGCCCGCAATCCGACGTCACCGACATCAAGGGCTCCGAATTTCGCGTCGCCTACGCTTTCACCAAGGACCTCAACCTCATGGCCCGCCTCTTCCTCGTCGACGCCATCACCAGCCGCCAGGACGGCAAACGCTTCCGCCTCGACCTGAACTGGAAGTGGTAAGCCCCGCATTTCCCCACACCCATGAAACTCCCCGCCCTCCTCACCTTCGCCGCCCTCGCGGCCACCGCCGGCCTTCACGCCGGCGAATTCCCGGAAACCACCCGCACCTACCGCGTTCAACAAACCGTCACGCTCTCCGACATCCCCGCTGGCGCCAAATCCGTGAAATGGTGGATCGCCATCCCCGACGACGAACGCTTCCAGGAGGTCCTCGATTTCGGCGTCATCTCCGCGCCCGGCCCGTGGAAAATCGTCACCGAGCCCGACCACGGCAATCGCTTCATGCTCGTCGAGGTGAACAACCCCGCCGCCGCCGCCCTCTCCTCCCAAGTCGAATTCACCCTCCGCCGCCGCTCCGTCTTCGTCGATCTCGACCCCGCCAAGGCCGGCCCCATCACCGACTCGCATCGTTCCCTCTTCGTCGACGAACTTCGCACCGACGCCCCGCACATGAAGGTCACGCCGCGCATCGCCAAGCTCGCCACCGAAACCTGCGGCTCCGAAACCAACGTCGCGAAACAAGCCCAACTCCTCCTCGCCGCCGTCGCCGACTACGCCGACCACTACTCGAAAGACCCCTCCAAGCCGAACTGCGGCATCGGCGACGCCGAAGACTGCATGACCAACGCCGGCGGCTGCTGCACCGACCTCCACTCCATGTTCATCGCCCTCGCCCGCGCCCGCGGCATCCCGTCCCGCCTCCAAATGGGCTACCGGCTCAACCCCGGCAACGACGGCAAGGAGGTCGATCCCGGCTACCGCTGCTGGGCCGAGTATTTCGTTCCCAACTACGGCTGGGTCCCCGCCGACATCGTCGAAGCCGACGACCCCAAAGGCCTCGGCCGCACCCGCTGGTTCACCGGCCTCACCGAACGCCGCCTCTGGCTTAACGAGGGCCGCGAATTCGACCTCGCCGGACGCGCCCTCACCGAAAATCGCGTCAACACCATGGTCATCGGCTACGCCGAAATCGACGGCGTCGAAGCCCGCGTCATCCCCGAAGGCGACCTCCCCGCCCAGCTCTCGCGAAAGGTCTTCTATACCGAACAAAAACCCGCCGCCGCCGTCGCCTCGAATTAAGCCGGCACGCTCCGACTCCTCTCGCCCCTTCCGAACCGCGGCCGCCGCCGCGGTTCTTTTTTTTGCACATCCCACTTCCCTCGCCAGCTTTCGGCCCATGAAGCGATTCGTTCCCCTCGCGCTCCTCGCCCTCGCCTCCACCAGTCTCACCGCGTTTTCCGCCTCCGACTGGCGCCCCCTTCCGCTCATCGAAAACAACCGCGTCGCCCCCGCCTGGCAACACGTCGGCTTCGGCCGGATGATCGTCGAAGGCGACACGCTTCGCACCGAACCCGACGCCCGCGGCCTCGGCCTCCTCGTTTACACGAAGGAAGCCTTCGGCGACTGCCAGATTCGCATCGTCTACCGCCCCGAAGAACCCAACGACAACGCCGGCGTCCACATCCGCATGGACCACGGCATCCTCGACCAAATCGGACGCAACGACCTCATCGGCGTCACCCGCGGCCCCAACAACTCCCTCTCCGAAACCGAAGCCAAAAAAATGGCCACCGCCTCCGAATCCGAAAATGGCGGCTGGTATGCCATCCATCACGGCTTCGAAGTCCAAATCATGGACAGCGGCGACGCGCTGCATCGCACCGGCTCGATCTACTCCTACGCCCCCGCCGACGAGCTCCCGCCCGCCCCCGCCGACGGCTGGCGCACGATGATCATCACTCTCCGCGGCACGGAAGTCGTCGTCGAACTCGACGGCCAAACCGTCACCCGCTTCGACTCCGCCACCACCGACGCCCCGCCGCGCAACACCTGGTCCGCTCCGAAACGCGAACCCGTCCGCCCGACCCGCGGCTACATCGGCCTCCAAACCCACGACCCCGGCGACACCCTCTATTTCAAGGAAGTCGCCATCCGCCCCCTGTAGGAGCGGGTTTACCCCGCGACTCCGCCCGCGCCCGCACTCCGCTCCTCCGCCCACGGCGGCGGCGGCAACCCCACGCCCATCTCCCGATTCACCGCCCGCGTCGCCGAAATCCCGATACACTCCGTCAGTCCCGCTCGCGCCGCGTCGCTCGCCTCCGCCCACACCGGTTTCCGCGCCAGTTCCAATTCCGCCCCTCGCCTCACCAACAAGCCCCACCCCGCCGGCACCTCCGCCTCCGCGAAAATCCCCGCCTCGCTCACGAGATAGAAGTAGTCCGCCGTCCGCCACCGCCACAGCTTCGCAAACTTCGTCCCGCGCAACACCCGCCCCTGCCACGTCCCCAGCTGCTCGATCACCCGCCGATGCGTCGCGTGGTCGACGCCTGAAAAATCCCACGCATCGAACTCCGGAAACAACGCCTCGCCCTTCCGCAAATCCGGCCGGTGCCCGCCGATCAGCTCCTCCAGCTTCCGCACGCGCGCGCTCAACTCCTCCACCTTCTGCCGCGCCTCCTCTTCACCGCGCGCGTCCTTCAAAAGATCCGCCCGCGCCTGCTTGCACTCGAACACCGCCGTCCGCCGCTCCGCCCCGCGCGAACACCCCGCCACATCCGCCCGATACCCGCTCTTCGGCACCCGCACCTCGCACGCACAGATCGGCAACCCATTCGTCTGCGCCCAAGTCAGCGCCAGCCGCTTCAGTTCCCGATGCGCCTCCGTCTCACCTTTGCTCACCCGCCCACTCAACCAGCCTCTCCCCGCAGCGGAAAGCGTAAGCTTCGCCTTCGTCCCCTCACGCACACACCCAGAAATCTCTTCCCTCCACCCAGTCCCGCTTCCTCAACTCCCCTCGAATAAACTCCCGCGCGCCGCGCACCGACACATACGCCAGCACGACCGCCTCCTCCTTCCGCGGCAAGCCCTCCGCCCCCACCACCGGCACGCCCGTTCCGCCAATCGCCCGCGTCCATTTCTTCGCATCCACATCCACATACCCCGCAATCCGCACACCCCATTTCTCCAACTCCCCCGCCCGCTTCCGCGTCGGCCGCCCCGCCCCCCACACCCACACCGCCCGCCCCTCTCCGCTCCGCTCCAACTCCCGCGCCACATACTCTGCCTTCACCCGATAAAACGCGTCCTCCGCATATCGCGCCTCCACCCGCGACGCCCGCCCCGCCGAATCGTTCCATCGCAACAACACCCGCGGCACCTTCGCCATCCGCACGCCCGCCTCCATCCACCGCAGCCACAACTCGTAATCCTCCGGAAATGCCCCATCGCGATAGCCGCCCCACCGCTCCCAGCACTCGCGCCGGAACATCACGCTCGGATGCGCCAGCGGCGACTCCACAAACCGGTTCAACGCGATCTCCTCCGGCGTCACCAGCCCGTTGATCCAGTCCACGTGCCCCGCATACCCCGCATTCGCCACCCGGTCGCCGCCAAACTCCACCAAACCTCCCACCAGTCCCACCGCCGAATTCTCCTTCCGCCCCAAAAACTCCGCCTGCGCGTCCAGCCTTTCCGGATACATCTCATCGTCCGCATCCATCCGCGCGATCAACTCCCCCCGCGCCGCCGCGATCCCCGCCTTCAGCGCTCCCACGATTCCCTCGGGCCCGCGCGTCACCACCGTCACCCGCGGATCGCCCCCCGCCGCCGTCTCGACCGCCTCCCGCGTTCCATCCGTCGACCCATCGTCCACCACGATCAACTCCCACTCGCGCCACGTCTGCCCCCGCACGCTCGCCACCGCCCGCGCGATCGTCCCCGCCGCATCCCGCGCCGGCATCACCACCGAAATCTTCACGCCCATCCCAGTAGGAGCGGCTTGATGCCGCGATTTCGTCAAACCCTCAAATCGGCGATCCCCTTGCAGCCTGAAATACCGGACCTAACCTCCCTCATGCGCGCACCCCTTCTCCTCGCGCTCGCGCTTCCCGTCCTCGCCGCCGCCGCCGAACGCGACCCCACCCGCCAATCCCAACGAGATCGCATGGTCGAAAAACAAATCATCGCCCGCGACATCTCCGACGAGCGCCTTCTCGCCGCCCTCCGCAAAGTGCCCCGCCACCTCTTCGTTCCCGCCGACGTCCGCTCCGCCGCCTACAACGACTCCCCCCTTCCGATCGGCCACGGCCAAACCATTTCCCAACCCTTCATCGTCGCCTACATGACCGAGGTCGCACGGATCGAACGCGACACCCGCCTCCTCGAAATCGGCTCCGGCTCCGGCTACCAAGCCGCCATCGCCGCCGAACTCAGCGACCACGTCTACTCCATCGAAATCGTCCCCGAACTCGCCGCCCGCGCCGCCGCCACCCTCAAGGAAACCGGCTACGAACACGTCCACGTCCGCCAGGGCGACGGCTATCACGGCTGGCCCGAAGCCGCCCCTTTCGACGTCATCATCGTCACCGCCGCCGCCGGCACGATTCCACCTCCTCTCATCGCCCAACTCGCCGAAGGCGGCCGCATGATCATCCCCGTCGGCCCCCAGTTCGGCGCCCAAAACCTCGTCCTCGTCACAAAACAAAAGGAGAAGGTCCGCACCCGCACCCTCATGCCCGTCGCCTTCGTCCCCTTCACCCGCGAGAAAAAATAGCCCGCGCCGCCCCGGGCCCTCGTGCTCCTGCTCGTAATCGTGCTCGTGCTCGCGCTCGCCACCTTCCCCGCCCATCTCGAGCACGAACAGGATTAAGATCACGAGCACGACGCAGCACGATCGCTTCCACCTTCCGCCGCCTTCTCGCCTCTTCGCCCACCTTTGCGTCTTTGCGCTTGATTCGTGCGCTCCCTTCTTCCTTCGCTCGCGCTCCTCTCTGCAGCCACCACCGCGCAGCAAATCGCGCTCATGCAGATCCTCGGCTGGGCGCACGGCCATCACTTCGCCTACCTCGTCGTCGCGCTCGCCCTCCTCGGCTTCGGCATCTCCGGCACGGTCCTCTCGCTCGCCCGCACGCGCCTCCTCACCGTCGCCGATACCCTCACCCCCTGGCTCCTCCTCGCCACCGCCGCTTCCATTCCCCTCGGCCTCCGCCTCGCCCAACTCCCCACCTTCGCCGTCGATCTCCCCCTCCTCTTCTTCAACCCCGCCCAACACGCCTGGCGCCTCCTCGCGCTCTGTCTGCTTTTCCTTCCGCCTTTTTTCTTCGCCGGCCTCGCCACCGCCCTGATCCTCACCACCCGCGCGCAACACGCCGGCCGCTTCTACGCCGCCAGCCTCGCCGGCGCCGGTGCCGGCGGCCTCCTCGGCCTCGCCTTCGTCGCCTTCATCCCTCCACCCCAGCTCCCCGCCACCGTCGCTCTCCTCGCCTTCGCCGCCTTCCTTGGTAGCTGCGAGCGCCCGCGAGTGGCCCGCACACCCTCGATCCTCGCCGCGCTCCTCTTCGCCTTTCTCCTCCTCTCCTTCCTCTCCCCACCCAGCCTCACCCTCTCCCAATTCAAACCCCTCCGCCGCACCCTCGATCTCCCCGACGCCCACCTCATCGCCTCGCGCCCCAGCCTCCACGGCTGGATCCAAATCGTCGACGCCCCCGCCCTCCGCCCGTCGCCTCCCACCAGCCTCCACTTCACCGGCGAGATCCCCCGCCAGCCCGCCGTCTTCATCAACGCCCTTCCCTACGGCTCCCTCCTTGACGCCCACGCCACCCGCAACCCCGACTGGCTCGCCTCCACCACCGACGCCGCCGCGTTCCTCGCCTCGCCGCACCGCGTTCTCCTCCTCGAAAACGGCCCCACCGGCTGGGCCGCCTTCGCCGCCCACACCCACCCCGCCGCCTCGATCACCGTCGTCGAGCCCAACTCGTCGCTCATCGATCTCCTCACCGCCTCGCCCGCACCGCTCGCTCCCGAGTGGACGCTCCCGTCCGTCTCCATCGCGCGCACCAACGCCCGCGCCTTCCTCCGCCGCACCGCCGCCTACTTTGACGTCATCCGCTTCCCCGACGTCGGCGCCCTCGGCGGCACCGCCGGCCTCGCCTCCGCCAGCGAACAATTCCTCCTCACCCGCAACGCCTTCGCCGACGCCTTCAACCGCCTCACCCCCGACGGCGTCATCGCCGTCACCGCGTGGATGGATTTCCCCGAACGAAATCCTCTCCGCCTCCTCGCCACGCTCGTTGAAACGGCCGAAGCCGCCGACGCCCCTCCGCGCACTCACCTCGTCGCCCTCCGCGGCTGGGCCACCGTCACTTTCCTCCTCCGCCGCTCACCCTGGCCACCCGACGCCATCGCCACGCTCCGCGCCTTCTGCACCGACCAAGGCTTCGATCCGCTCCTCCTCCCCGACCTCGCCCTTCCCGAACGCGACCAGCATCACACCTGGCAAAACCCCGAATTCTTCCCCCTCGTCGATCGACTCGTCGACGGCCCCCGCGAACCGCTCTACCGCACCCATCCGCTCCAACTCCGCCCCGCCACCGACGCACGTCCCTACTTTTCCCAATTCCTCCGCTTCACCCAGCTCACCGCGCTCACCTCCGCCTTCGGCTCGCAGTCCATCCCCTTCTTCGAACTCGGCTCGCTCACCATCGCCATCACGTTCGTCGTCCTTCTCGCCCTCGCCGTCCTCTGCATCGCCCTTCCTCTCTTTCGCCTCGGCTGGAAAACCCCGGGCAAGCTCCGCGTTTTCCTCTACTTCGCCGGCCTCGGCGCCGGTTTCATGGCCGTCGAGATCGCCCTCATTCTTCACGCGCACGCCTGGCTCGGCAGCCCGATCCTCGCCGCCGCCATCGTCATCACGTCACTCCTCCTCGCCGCAGGCGCCGGCAGTCTGTTTTCCGAAAAACTTCCCACCCTTCCGCGGACTCAAACCCGCCTCCTCGCCACCCTCGTCGCCCTGCTCCTTTTAACCGTTCTCCTCACGACCTCGCTCTCGCGCTTCGTCCACGGCGCTCCCTTCCCCGTCCAACTTGCCGTCCTTTTCGCTCTCGTTCTCCCGCTCGGTTTTCTGATGGGCCACGCCTTTCCGCTCGGCCTTCGCCGCCTCGAATCCACCGCTCCCGCCCACATCCCCTGGGCCTGGGCCATCAACGGCTGCCTCTCCGTCGCCACGCCCGCCGCCGCCACGCTCCTCGCCATCTCCTTCGGCTTCCCCGCCCTCCTCCTCGCCGCCGCCCTCGCCTACCTCATCGCTCTCCTCGCAACAGCCATCCCCCCGTAGGCCGTCAGGGCGTCAGTCCCGCGATTCTCCACCGGCGTCGTCACCAACAACCCAAACCAGCCCACCGCCTCCGACGCCCTCACCTCGCCCTGCTCCACCAAAGCTTTGCCTCCTCTTTCCTCTCCGCCCAAAACCCGCCCATGCGCCGCCTCTCCGCTCTCCTCGCCGCCGTCGCATCGCTCTTCTTTCCTGCCGCCCCATCCCCCGTTCTCGCGGCCCCCTCCGATTTCGAAGGCATCTGGACCGGCGAAATCGTCGCCCCCAACACCCGCGCCGATCTCGGCCTCGCCTTCACGCCCACCGCCGACGGCCTCCTCGTCAGCCTCCATTTCCCGGAAATGTTTCTCCACGCCGCCAACTTCGGCGCCGCCGACATCCAGGACGACACCTTCAACCTCGCCCCGCTCCGACTCACCCTCACACGCGAAGGCGACGAACTCGTCGGCACGTTCGCCCCCGGCCGCCTCCCCGTCCGTCTTCGCCGCGGCGGCTCGTTTTCCGAACCTCCGTCCTCGTCCTCCTTTCCCACCGCCCCTCCTCCGCGCTGGCAACGCCACCTCGGCGCACCCGTCTGGGCCTCGCCCGCCGTCAGCGACGGCATCGTTTACGTCGCCGCCACCGATGGCCGCGTCCACGCCCTCCGCGCCGCCGACGGCGAACCTGTTTGGGCGTGGTCCGGCCCGCATCCATTTTATGGTGACGCCCTCGTCACGACCGACGCGCTCTACCTCGTCGACGAACAATCCCACCTCGTCGCCCTCGCCCGCGCCGACGGCACCTTGCTGTGGCGCCTCGAGCTCCATCAAACCGATCCCGCCTCTTCCGTCGCCACCCCGCCGCCCAACGAAACCTTCAATCACCGCACGCCCACGCCCGTCATCGACACACGCGGCATCCTCTACGTCGGCTCCACCGACCGGCATCTCTACGCCATTAATGCCAAATCCGGCCGCATCGTCTGGCGCCACGCCACCCCCGCGCCCCTCTACGCTCCCGTCACCCTCCGCGGCGACGACCTCATCGCCGCCTGCTACGACGGCACCCTCTTTTCCATCAACCGCCGCAATCGCCGTGAACGCTTCCGCGTCACGCTCGGCGGCCCCCTCGTCTCCACCCCCGTGCTCGCCGGCGACCGCCTCATCATCGGCTGCCGCGACTATTTTCTCTACGGCCTCGACGCCGCCACCGGCACCACCCGCTGGCGCAACACGTATTGGTTTTCCTGGGTCGAATCCACGCCGCGCCCCGCCGACGGCGTCCTCTATATTGGCGGCTCCGACTTTCGCCGCATCAGCGCCCTCGATCCGCGTGACGGCCGCCAGCTCTGGTCCATCGACGTCCTCGGCCTTTCCTGGGGTTCGCCTCTCCTCACCACCGACACCGTCTTCGCCGGCACCGCCGGCCAGGACCTCGCCGGCACCGTGATCACCCACCGCGGCGGCGTTGTCGCCCTCGACCGCAAAACCGGCGCCGTCCGCTGGCGCCACGCGACCGCCGCTCCCGCCGGCGCCCGCTTCAACGGCATCGCCGGCTCCCTCGCCCTCGCCGACGATCTCGTGATCGCCGCCGACGTCCATGGCACGCTCCTCGCGCTTCCCGCCGTCCCCGATTCTCCGTAAAACTCGGCCCCAAAACGGAACCTTCCTAAAAATCCCCCATTTGCTCCTTGGGACAATTTTTACCGGGCACAGAACCAAACATTCGGTCGGGGTTCTATTGCGATGCCTCAAACGGCATCAACATGACCCACAATAAAACTCGAAACATTACCCTACTGACCCTCGCCTCGGTCCTCGCGCCGTTGGCTTCGGCCCAGGTCACCGGAGCGGTCAACTCAGCCACCCAAGCCGTGGCCAACGTTCCCGCCGTCCCCCCTGTTACCCCACCCCCGACTCCCGCCGTCAGCAGCGCAGCCCAACAATCCGCGTCCGCCGCCGCCCAGCAATCGGCCGGCGCCGCCAGCCGCGCTGCCTCGGCCAACGTAGCGTCGGGCGTCACCGGCGCCACACAGTCCGCCGCGCAGGTCGCCAATACCCACAGCCCCGCGCTCACCGGAGCGACATCCACCGGCGCCGCCGCAACCACGGCCGCCGGCGCGTCGATCCCGCAGACCCAGGGCACCGTCAACGCCGGCCTCGCCAACTCCGCACAGGTCGACGCGTCGCGCCCCGTGCGCGACGGCGTGAACGTCTCCACGGCCGTCACCGGCTCGACGAACGGCACGCTCAACGCCCCCGGCCTCAACGCGCAGTCCGCCACCAACGGCACCATCGCCGCCTCGCTCAACAGCCGCGAGATGTCCGCCCAGATTCGCAGCGCCGCGCAACAGACGCGCGGCACCGTGAACTCGCAGGTCGACGCCTCGGTTGAAGCCACCGGCCGCGCCATGGCGCAGCTCCGCAGTTCCGCCAACGAACTCCGTGGCGAAGCCCGCACGCGCTTCAACGACGCCTACGCCGAGGTCCGCACCCGCGAACAGGCGCTCCGCAACAGCCTCCGTGAGGCCCGCCGCGCGACCGGCGACGCCGTCTCCGAAGCGCAGGCCAAGGTCGCGTCCGACTACGAAGCCTACGCCGAAGCCGTTGCCTCCGCCGAAGCCACCGCCCAGGGCTCGGCCTCCGGCAGCGTGAACCGTTAACCGATTCCGCGGTCACTTCCGCCCCGGGAACCAAGCGTCCCGGGGCGTTTTCCTACCCTCCAGCCCAACCGACTTTCCCCAACATGAACTCCCACCTGCTCCGCGTTCTCGCCCTGCTCTCGTTGCCGGCTCTCGCCCTCGCGCAAGACACCCCCGCACCCGAACCCGTCGAAACGCCCGCCAACATCAAACTCGGCGTCGGCTACGACTACAGCCGCGGCAGCTACGGCCTCGCGCAGGACACCGAGGTCACGTTCGTTCCCGCGCATCTTAACTACGACCAAGGCCGCTGGGCCTTCAAAGCCAGCATCCCCTACATCACCATTAAAGGCCCCGCGACCGTCGTCGCCGGCGGCGGCACCGGCGGCGGTGGTGGCGGCGCCCCGACGCGCCCGACCACGAGCTCCGAATCCGGCCTCGGCGACATCACCGTCTCCGGCACGTATCACCTCCGCCCCGTTCCCGGCGAACTCAACGTCGACTTCACCACGCGCGTGAAGTTCGGCACCGCCGACGAAGACAAGGGCCTCGGCACCGGCGAAACCGACTACTACGCCCAATTCGATTTCTACCAAAACTTCGGCGTCATCACCCCGTTCGCCAACGTCGGCTACCGCTTCCTCGGCTCGAGCGGCGCCTTCCAACTGAAGGACGGCTTCTATGCCACCGCCGGCGCCGCCTTCCGCGTGTCCGACACCACCATCGTCGGCGCCGCCTACGACTGGCGCAGCCGCATCATCGATGGCGCCGAAAACGGCACCGACGCCCTCGGTTTCGTTTCCTTCACCCCGAACCAAACCTGGAACGTTCTCGGCTACGTCCTCGTCGGCTTCAACGACGCCAGCCCCGACCTCGGCCTCGGCACTCTCCTCAGCTACAAATTCTAAACCCGTAGCTACGAGCGTAAGCGAGTGGCCGCCCCGTAGGCCGCGAGCTCGCTCGCGCTCGTAGCGGCGAGCGCCAGCGAGCCGACCGCCCCGTCACTCCACCAGCGCCTGATACATCAGCACCTTCCACCGCTGGTTCAGATTGATCCCGCCCGTCGGCATCAGCTGCGTCATGAAAAGCGCCACGATCTTCTCCTTCGGATCCACGAGATACTGCGGATAATACGCGCTGCCCCAGCCATACGCGCCCTCGCCCACGAGCTCGCCGAAATAGCCCGGATCCTCGTTCACCCAGAACCCGAGCCCAAACGCCGACGTGTCCCGCCGGAATTTGTCGCCCGTATGATTCGCGTGCATGAGCTCGACCGTCTTCGGGCTCAACAACCGCACCCCGTCCAGCTCGCCGCCGTTCACGAGCATCTGCAAAAACCGCCCGTAGTCCTCCGCCGTCGACAGCAGCCCCGCTCCGCCCGAAAAACATTTCCTGGGCCCGTTCACGTAGCGGCTGTTCTCCGCATTTTCCTTCAACACCAGCTTTCCCTCCTCCCAACCATACACGTTCGCCAGCCGCCCCGCCTTTTCCGGCGGCAAAAAGAAATGCGTGTCCTTCATCCCGAGCGGCCGGCAAATCCGCTCCTCGATGAACCGGTCCAGCGGCATCCCCGAAACAACTTCAACGAGCCGCCCCAGCACATCCGTCCCAAAACCATACTGCCACGCCTCACCCGGCTGACCATGCAGCGGCAATTTTCCCAGCCGGTCAACGGCCTCGCCAATCGTCTCGTCCTTGTCCGCGAAAAACCAACCTGTCAGCCGCGCCTCCTTGTAAGCCTCATGCGCGAGGTCCCACTCGCCCCCATACGTCAGCCCCGCCGTGTGCGTCATCAGATCGCGAATCCAGATCGGCCGCTTCGCCTTCACCAAAACATACTTCGTTCCGTCCGCTGACCCCTCCGGCGCCGGCACCGCCACCATCGAATTCGCAAACGCCGGAATGTAATTCGACAGCGGATCCCGCAGCATGAACTTCCCTTCTTCGTAGAGCATCATCGCCGCGACCGTCGTCACCGCCTTGCTCATCGATGCGATCCGAAAAATCGCATCCTTCGCCATCGGCTTCCCCGCCTCGACGTCCTGCTGACCATATGTCTGCAGCTTCACCGTCTCGCCGTCCCGCGCGATGAACATCACCGCCCCCGCGATCCGCTGCGCGTCCACCTGCTCCTGAATCGCACGGTCCAGCCGGCTTAGCCGCTCCGCATCGAACCGCAGCTGCCCCGCAGCGCCGCCCCGCAGCGCCACTTCGCCGCCCACCCAAAGCGCGCACAACACCAGCACACGAACTCCAACCGCAAAACCAATGGGGTAAATCATTTCGCCAGTGAACGCCTCGCCGCCAGCGGCGCGACACCAAATCATGGCCCCCTTCACGTTACATCAGGTCCGCGTCGGCCTTCACGGTATCCTGCACTGTTTCATTCTCCGACCCCCTCCCAAAGGGCCTATGGGGCGTATTTCTCCATCTTGCGCCCGGCCGCAGCGCGAAAACCTCCCCTTCGCCACAGCTTCGCGGGGCCCTACAACCGGCGGCAAAGCCGTATCCTTATGCGACCCTTAGGGTCCCACAGCTTACCGCAAAACGGTTCGGTTTTTTGACGCAAAGCCGAGCCCATGGGAAGGACCGCGAGCCTGAAATTTTCCCTGGCGAACGAACGCCAAACGCCCGGTCTATCGCGCAAACCCGCATCCGCCGTGAAACGTATTTCCTCCCGTTACCTCGCCCTCCTTGCCGCTTCGCTCGTTCCCTCCGTCGTGACCACCCCGTCACCCGCGCAGGAGGCCGCCGCGCAAGGCGCCAACGCCGCCGCCAACGCCGGCAACGCCGCCAAGGCCGCCGCCCAAGCCGCCCGCGCCGCAGCGCAGGCCGCGCGACAAGCCGCCCGCAATGGCGCGCAAACCGCGAAGAATGCAGCCGGAGCCGCCGGCGATGCCGCCAAAAACGCCGCCGATGCCGCCGCCAATGTCGCAGCAAATGCCGCCAACGCTGCCGGCAACGCCGCTCAAGCCGCCGGTGAAGCGGCCAATGCCGCCGCCAGCGCCGCCGCTAACGTCGCAAACAACGCCGCCGACGCCGCTGGCAATGCCGCGGCCAACGCCGCCAACGTCGCCGGTAACGCTTCCCAAGCCGCCGGCAACGCGGCGCAAGCGGCCAACAATGCGGCCGACGCTGCCGGCAACGCCGCCGCCGCCGCCGCCAATGCCGCCGGCAATGCAGCCAACGCCGCTGCCACCGTCGGCGAGACGGCCGCCAATGCCGCCGCCGGAGCAGCCAACGCCGCGACCGCGGCCAACAATGCCGCCGAAGCCGCGGGCAACGCCGCCGCGAATGCATCCCAGGCCGCCGGTAACGCCGCCACGGCCGCCGCGGAAGCCGCAGGCAACGCCGCCGCCAACGCCGCCAACGCCGCGACCGGAGCAGCCGAAGCAGCCGGAAACGCCGCCAGCGCAGCCGCCAATGTGGCCGGCAACGCCGCCAATGCCGCCGCCGGAGCAGCCAACGCCGCACAAGCCGCCGCCGAAGGCGCTTCCGCCGCCGCGGGCAACGCAGCCAACGCCGCACAAGCAGCGGCGGGCAACGCCGCCAGCGCAGCCGGCAACGCCGCTTCTCAAGCCGCCGGTAACGCCGCGGGCAACGCAGCCAATGCCGCCGCCAGTGCTTCTCAAGCCGCCGGCAATGCCGCCGCCGCCGCCACCGTCGGAGAAGCCGCCGCCAACGCCGCAGGCAACGCAACTCAGGCTGCCGCCAACGCCGCCAACGCCGCGCAAGCCGCGGCCAGCGGCGCCGCCGAAGTCGCGGGCAATGCGGCCGGCAACGCCGCCGCCGTCGCCAATAATGCCGCGAGTGCCGCCAACAACGCGGCCAACGCGGCTCAAGCCGTAGCCGGCAATGCCGCCGACGCCGCCAACAACGCCGCCACCGCCGCTGGCAACGCCGCCAGCGTTGCCTCCCAGGCCGCCAACGCCGCCAGTGAAGCCGCCGGCAATGCCGCCTCCGCTGCCCAGAATGCCGCCGGTAATGCGGCCAACGCCGCTGCCAACGCTTCTCAAGCCGCAGGCAATGCCGCCAGCGCCGCCGGGACCGTAGCCAACAATGCCGCCAGCGCAGCGAACAATGCAGCGAGCGCCGCGGCATCGGTGGCCGGGAATGCTGTCGAAGCGGCCAACAATGCCGCCACCGCCGCAGGCAACGCCGCCAGTGTCGCCGCCAACGCTGCTCAAGGTGCCGCCAACGCCGCCTCCGAAGCGGCCGGTAACGCCGCCTCGGCCGCCCAAAACGCCGCGGCCAATGCCTCCGCCGCCGCCAACAACGCAGCCGCCGCTGCCGCCAGCGTCGGCGACGTCGCCGCAAATGTCGCCGGCAACGCCGCGAATGCGGCCGCCAACGCCTCACAAGCCGCCGCCACGGCGGCCCAAGCCGCAGCCGGAGCTGCGGGCAACGCCGCCAACAATGCGTCGGTCGCAGCCAACAACGCCGCCACAGTCGCAGGCAACGCCGCCAATGCCGCTCAAGCGGCCGCAGGCGGAGCGGCCACCGCAGCAGGCAACGCCGCGGCCAACGCCGCGAGTGCCGCCAATAATGCAGCTCAGGCCGCCGGCAATGCCGCCAGCGCCGCCGCCTCTGCCGCAGGCAATGCCGTCGAAGCCGCCCAAAACGCCGCCACGGTCGCGGGCAACGTAGCCGGCAACGCCGCCAACGCCGCGCAAGCAGCAGCGGGCGGCGCCGCCAACGCAGCCAACAATGCGTCCCAAGCCGCCGCCAATGCCGCGAATGCCGCAGGCAACGCCGCGGCCAACGCCTCCGCCGCCGCCAACAATGCCGCCTCCGTCGCGGCCGGCGTCGGCGACGTCGCCGCAAATGTCGCCGCCAACGCCGCGAATGCCGCCGCCAACGCCTCACAAGCCGCCGCCACGGCGGCCCAAGCCGCAGCCGGAGCTGCGGGCAACGCCGCCAACAATGCGTCGGTCGCGGCCAACAACGCCGCCACAGTCGCAGGCAACGCCGCCAATGCCGCTCAAGCGGCCGCAGGCGGAGCGGCCACCGCAGCAGGCAACGCCGCGGCCAACGCCGCGAGTGCGGCCAATAATGCTGCAGCCCAGGCCGCCGGCAACGCCGCTAACGCCGCCGGCAATGCCGCCGCCGCGGCAGGCAACGTCTCCCAAGTCGCGGGCAACGCCGCAAACAACGCCAATAACGCCGCCGCCAATGCCGCCGCCGTCGCCGGCAAGGTCGCCCAAGCCGCCAACAACGCCGCCAACGCCGCGGAACAGGCTGCTCAAGCCGCGGCCAACGCCGTCCAAAACGTCGCCGTGGCTGCCGGCAGCGCTTCGCAAGCCGCCGCCAATGCCAGCGAAACGGCCGCCCAAGCCGCCGCGAATATTTCCGCCGTCACCGGCAACGCCGCCCAAGCCGCGAACGCCGCCACCGCCGCCGCCGGCAACGCGGCCGGCGCCGCAACCCAGGCCGCCGAAAGCGCCGCTCAAGCTGCCGGCAACGCCGCGAACGCGGCCGCCACCGTGGCGGGCAACGCCGTCGAAGCCGCCGGTAACGCCGCCTCCGCCGCAGGCAATGCCGCCAACGCCGCATCGAAAGCGGCCCAAGCCGCAGGCGACGCCGCCCAGGTCGCCGCCTCGGCCGCCGGCAACATCGCCGGCAATGCCGCGTCGGCCGCCGGCGCTGCCTCGCAGACAGTCAACGCCGCCGCCTCGGCCGGCGATGCAGCCGCCAACGCTGCCGATGCCGCCGCGAGCGCCGCAGGCAATGCCGCCCAAGCCGCCGACGGTGCCGCCAAGGCCGCCGCCAAAGCCGCGGAAACCGCCGCAAGTGTCGCCGGCAACGCCGCGCAAACCGCCGGCAAGGTCGGCGACGCCGCCACCGCCGCCGTCAACAACGCCGCCCAAGCCGCCAGCACCGCCGCGAAATCCGCGACCGAGGCCTCGAAGGCCGCCGCCAGCGCGAGCAACGCGGCCACCGCCGCTGCCGGCAACGCCGTCGCCGCCGCCACGGGTGGCGTCGACTCGATCGCTGCCGCCGCGGGCGAAGCCGCGGCCAATGCCGCTTCGGCCGCCGGCGCCGCCGCCGATTCCGCCTCCCAAGCAGCCAACGCTGCGTCCGAGACCGCCAAGGTCGTCGCCAACGTCGCCAGCGACGCGGCCCAAGCCGCTTCGGCCGGCACAGGCGCCGCGGCCGACAGCATCGCTGCCACCGTCGCCGCCACCGCCGACACCGCTTCCAAAGCCGTCTCGCAGTTCTCTCAAAGCGCGGCGGACGCCGCCAGCACCGCCGCCCAATCCGCCGGACAGACCGCCTCGGCCGTGGCGAGCAATTCAGTTCCGAGCGGCGCCGCCGACTCCGCGACGACATCCGCCCAATCCGCCGGCAGCGCGGCGCAAGCCGTCTCCAAAGCGTCGTCAACCGCGTCGAACGTCGCGGTCACGGCCCCTGTCGCTCCCCCGGCAGCGAGTGCACCCGTGGCACCCGCTCCCACACCCTCCACGCCCAACCCTGCGCCCGCGGCTCCGAGCATTGCGGCCGCACCGACGCCCACCGCCTCTCCGGCCACGTCCACCCCGGCTCCCGCGCCCACCCCGGCTCCGACTCCCGCCGTCAGCACTCCGCGCGCAGAGGTCGCCAGTTCCACGCCCGCGCCAGCTCCGGTCGTCAAACCCGTGACGGCATCGCCTTCGAACGCGAGTGCCCCCGACGCCCCGACCACGGCCGCTGCGTCGACCGCTGATCTTGCGGCGAGCACCTCCACCGTCCCGGCCACCTCTCCCTCCAGCACGAGCGACGTGACCGTCTCCCCCGTTTCGTCCGATCTCGCCGCCAACTCCAACACCCTGCCCGAGACCGCCGCCTTGGTCGCGCTTCCGCCGATCCGTGAAATCCGCGACGTCGATGCCGCCCGCCTCAAGGCGGTGCTTTATCAACTTCGTGTCGGGCTCGACGCCACGAGCCGCTCGCTCGTTTCTGCGCGGCGCATCGTCCAGCAGGATGTGAAGGAAACGGAGCAACGCCCGGAATTCGACGCTGCGTTCGTGCAGGTGCGCATGCGCGAAGTGGCGCTCCGCAACAGCATCGCCGCCGCGACCGAGGCTTCGTCGGAAGACGCCGCCGAAGCGCAGGCCCAGGTCGCCGCCGATTACGAAGCCTACGCGCGCGCCCTCACCGTCGCACACGCGCTCCTGGAAGCGTCACGCGGCGCCCTCGCCACCGCCGCCACGCCCGCCACCGGTTTCGGCAACGAGTCGCTCCGCCGCCCCGCCGAGTAACCCTCGCCTTCGCCGCGCCCACGCGTTCGCAGCAGGGCGGTGCCCTCGTCGCGCGTCGCCTTGGCACCAGCGATCGTCCTCGCGCAAATCGCGCGCCTTTCTCCGCTGCGCGGATTGCGCCCCGCCGCACGTGGCGTTCTCGTTGCGCCATGACGAAGTCGCCTTGGCTGCCGCTCGGCCTTTTCCTGCTCCTCGCATTTCTCGCCGCGGGCATCGGCGCCTACGCCACCTCCACCAGCGTCGACACGTGGTATGTCACCCTCCGCAAACCGGCTTGGAATCCGCCCGGCTGGGTCTTCGGTCCGGTGTGGACGCTTCTCTACATCGCGATGGCCGTAGCCGCATGGCGCGTCTGGCGGATCGGCTCCGCACAAGGCGCCCGCACGACCTTTCGTCTCTATGGCTCGCAACTCGCCCTCAACGCCCTCTGGTCGATCTTCTTCTTCGGCCTCCGCTCACCCCTCCTGGCCTTGATCGATGTCGCCGTCCTCTGGCTCATCCTGATCCGCATCCTCGCCCGCTTCCGCGACGTCGACCGTCTCGCGACCCTCCTCTGGTCCGCCTACGTCCTCTGGGTCAGCTTCGCTTTCCTCCTCAACGCCGCCATTTGGGAACTGAATCGCTGACCGTGAGTTTGCGTCCGAAGTAAACGAGATCGCCGCCGCCAACCCCCCGGGGTTGTTGCCACACTCTGGCACCGCCCGCATCGTCCGCGGATGCTCCCCCGCCTCCTCGCGTCAGCAGGTGCAGCCCTCCTTGCTGGTGTGCAGCTCCCAGCCGCGGAGACCGCCGCCGCCCGTCCCCTCGACGCGATCGTCCTGCCCACCGTCCAATACGCGCACAACGAAATCTGGTTCCACACGCCCAGCGACATTCCGCCCAGCATCGCGATCACCAGCGAGATCGCCCCCGAACAGCGGCTCGATCTCGTCGTGCTCGGTGCCGGCGGTGCCTCCGACGATGACGGCCGCGTCCACCTGACCTATCATTTCGAAATCGTCGGGCCCGACGGAAAGGTCCTGCACTCACCGGAATCCGTCGTCATCCACGACGTCCCCTCCGCCCCTCACGCGCTCCACTACCCGCGCGAGGTCACTTCATTCCGAACCTCTCCCGGCGAGCCGACTGGCGAATATCGTTTTACCTGCACCCTCACCGATCGCGTCAGCGAAAAGACCGTCGAGAAAACCATCACCGTGCGCGTCGCGTCCTCGAACGATCCGC
>JAEZAD010000114.1 GCA_023430565.1 Verrucomicrobiota bacterium | reverse complement strand
TCGTAGCGGAGGGCGTCGATGGGGTCGAGCTGGGCGGCTTTTCTGGCGGGGTAGAAGCCGAAGAAGATGCCGATGGTGGCGCTGAAGACGAAGGCGATGATGACGGAAGGCGTCGAGACGAGGACGGGCCAGCCGTTGAGCTTGGAGATGAGTTGAGAGCTGCCGATGCCGATGAGGATGCCGATGATTCCGCCGAGGGAGCTGAGGATGATGGCCTCGATCAGGAATTGCATGAGGACATCGCGGCCGTGGGCGCCGACGGCGAGGCGGATGCCGATCTCGCGCGTGCGCTCGGTGACGGAGACGAGCATGATATTCATAATCCCGATACCGCCGACAATGAGCGAGACGCCGGCGATGGCGCCGAGGAGGACGGTCATGGTTTTCGTGGTGGCGGTGGCGGCTTCGGCGAACTCGACCTGGTTGCGGACGGTGAAGTCGGGTTCGCGACCGCCGCGGCGCTGGGAGAGCAGGTCGTTGATTTCCTGTTGAACGCGCGGAATGGCGTCGGCGGTGGCGGCGCGGATGAGAATCGAGTTGATGTGCGTGCGGCGGGAGAGCCGTTTCATGTGGCTCGTATAGGGAACGATCACGATGTCGTCCTGGTCGGAGCCGAAGAGGTTGAAGCCTTTTTCGGAGAGGACGCCGACGATCTTGAAAGGGATGTTGCGGATGCGGATGGTCTGGCCGATCGGGTCGACTCCGGGGAAGAGTTGTTCGGCGACGGTTTTACCGATGACGGCGACCTTGCCGACGCTGCGGACGTCCTGTTCGGTGAAGATGGAGCCGTCGGCGACGGGCCAGCTGCGGATGTCGGGATAATCGGGCGAGGTGCCGAGGACCTGGGTGTTCCAGTTGAGGCCGTTGCCGAGGATCTGGCTGCGGTCGCGGACCTCGGGGGAGACGCCGAGGACGTTGGGGACTTCGGCGGCGATGGCGGCGGCGTCTTCGGGAGTGAGCGTGGGCGCGCTGCCCCAACCGCCGCGAGCGCCGCCGGCGGTGAAGTTGCCGGAGAAAACGCTGACGACGTTTTGGCCGAGGGAGGCGACCTGGGCTTCGACCTGGGATTTGGCGCCGTTGCCGATGCTGACCATCGCGATGACCGCGCCGACGCCGATGATGATACCGAGCGCGGTGAGGATGGAGCGCAGCTTGTTGCGGCGGAGGGCGCGGAGGGCGATGACGATGGTGGAGCGGAAGCGCACGAGGAGATTTTTATTGCCCGCTAAATACGCGAAAAGGCGCGAAAGGGGTTGGGGAGTAGGCCGAGTTTGGTGTGGTTCGCGTGGTTGGCGGGCGGGAGGCTCGAAGTGGATTCTTCGCTTCGCTCAGAATGACAGAACTTTTTTAGCTTTGGCCGATGAGTTTGGCTTCGGCTTCGGCGGCGAGGAGTTTTTGCATTTCGACTTCGGCGAGGTGGCGGTTGGTGACCGGGGTGTCGCTGACGACTCGGCCGTCGCGCATGATGAGGTTGCGTTTGCAGAATTGGGCGATGTCGAGCTCGTGCGTGACCATGACGATGGTGATGCCCTGGTCGTTCAGCTTTTGGAAAACGCCCATGACCTCGACGGAGGTTTTGCTGTCGAGGTTGCCGGTGGGTTCGTCGGCGAGGAGGACTTGCGGGTTGTTGACGAGGGCGCGGGCGATGGCGACGCGCTGTTGTTGTCCGCCGGAAAGCTGGGAAGGAAAGTGATCGGCGCGCGGCGAAAGGCCAACGATGTCGAGGGCGTGAAGGGCGCGGTCGCGCATCTCGCGGCCGGAAAGTTTGTGCCGGCCATAGAGCATGGGGAGCTCGACGTTTTCGAGGGCGGTGGTGCGGGCGAGGAGGTTGAAACCCTGGAAGACGAAGCCGAGTTTTTCGTTGCGGAGGTCGGCGAGGGCGTTGCGGTCGAGTTTAAGGACGTCGACGCCGTCGAGGAGGTAAGTGCCACTGGTCGGCCGATCGAGGCAGCCGAGGGTGTTCATGAGGGTGGATTTGCCGGAGCCGCTGGCGCCCATGACGGCCATGAATTCGCCGCGGTGGATCTCCAGGGTCACGCCGCGGACGGCGTGGACTTTGACTTCGCCGGAGTCGTAGACGCGGTGGATGTCGTGGAGTTGGACGACGGAGGGCATGGAGGTGAGGCGCGAGGCGAGGGGCGAGAGGCGATGGGGTGCGCGAGCGAACTCGCGGCCTACTCGAATAGAACTAGAAGCGGCGGCGGCCGGTGAAGGGGTTGGAGGAGTTGGAAGGGCCCGCGGCGCCGGAGGCGGAGTAGACGCTGGTGATGATCTGGTCGCCTTCGGCGAGGCCTTCGATGATTTCGGTGCCGGTGCCGTCGGAGATGCCGAGGGTGACGTTGACGGCTTCGGGGCGGGCGGCGGGGCCGGTGCTGACGAGGCGGTAAACGGTGCGGACGACGGGTGCGTTGGGATTGGTGGGCGCGGAGGGGCGTCCGCCGGGACCGCCGGTGAAGGCGGGGAATTCGAAGCCGTCGGCTTTGGCGAGTTCGCGGGCGCGTTCGATGATTTCGGGCGTGGGGCGGCCGGAGCCGGGGGTGAAGCCGGCTTTCATCATGTAAGTGCGGCGTTGGTCGTCGGGGAGGGGCTTGAGGGCGGCGGGGGTGGCGGAATCGGATTTACCGGCGATGGGTGCGGGCGGGGGGACGTCGGGGAGGCGGACGCGGAGGGCGTTGTTGGGGAGGCGGAGGACGTTGGGGCGGTGGGCGATGACGACGGAGACGTTGGCCGTCATGCCGGGGCGGAGTTTTTGGTCGTCGTTGCGGACCTCGATGATGGTTTCGTAGGTGACGACGTTTTGGACGGTGATGGGCGAGTTGCGGATGGTCGAAACGCGTCCGCGGAACTGGCGGTTGGGAAAGGCGTCGACGGTGAAGTTGACGGGCTGGCCGACCTCGACGTTGCCGATGTCGGCTTCGGCGACGGCGCCGACGATCTGCATTTTGGTGAGATCGTTGGCGATGGTGAAGAGGACGGGGGTGTTGAAGGAGGCGGCGACAGTTTTGCCGACGTCGACCTGGCGGGAGAGCACGATGCCGTCGACGGGCGAGTAGATGGTGCAGCGCGAGAGATCGATCTTGGCGTTTTCGACGGCGGCGGTGCGGGTCTGGACCTGGGCTTCGGCCTGGGCGAGTTGGGCGAGGGCCTGGTCGAGGTCGGACTGGGGGACGAGGCCGTTTTGCTGGAGGGTGGCGGTGCGCTCGGCGTTGAGCTGGACGAGGCGATAGTTGGCTTTGGCGTTGGCGAGCTCGGCTTCGGCGGAGCGGAGGCGGGATTCGTAGGTGGCGGAGTCGATGTGAGCGACGACGTCGCCCTGTTTCACGACGGAGTTATAGTCGACGAGGACCTTGTCGATGATGCCGGAAATCTGGCTGCCGACCTCGACGGTGATGACGGGCTGCAGGGTGCCGGTGGCGGTGACGGCCTGGGTGACGTCGGCGCGGGCGATGGGGGCGGTCGCGTATTCGACGGGTTGGACGGAACGCTGCTTGAAGTAATACCAACCGGCGGCGGCGAGGGCGGCGAGGAGGAGAACGGTGACGAGGAGGCCGGCGGAAAATTTGGATTTGGCCATGAGGAGCGGGAGAGGTGCGCAGAATGACGGTTGAAGGGGAAAAAGATTACGGAGGGCGCGTTTCGAGCGGGCCGAGAGTTAGGGAGATCGCTTTCGGGAAGTCCATCGCGCAGCCGACGCATTTGGGTTGAGCCGTTAATGCACGCGTCGTGGCGGGCGAAGACGGGGAATTCGCGGGTTGCGCGATGAGCGGGGGCGCGGCAGAAGCAGCGGGTCGCGTCATGCATCACGGACCGGTTTCCCCGCAGATTGCCAAGGGGCTGCTCAAATTGAAGGAGCGGATTGCGGCGGCGAAGGTGCCGCCGTCGAAGCTGGACGAGACGGTGAACGTGGCGGTGTGGAACATCCGCGAGTTCGGGCATGCGACCCGGCGGCGGAGCGAGGCGGCGCTGCATTATATAGCGGAGATTCTCGGGCAGTTCGATCTGGTGGCGCTGGTGGAGCTGCGGGACAATTTGGAGGAGTTGAAGTGTGTGCTGGATTACCTCGGGCCGTATTGGGAGGTGGTGTATTCGGACTGGATGGGCGATGCGGGTGGGAACAAGGAGCGGACGGCGTATGTGTTCGACCGACGGGCGGTGGTGTTTAATGGACTGGCGGCGGAGATCGATGCGCCGCGGAAGAAGAGTGCGACGGAGTATCTGGCGACGCAGTCGTTTTGGCGGGCGCCGTATCTGTGTTCGTTTCGGGCGGGGAATTTCGACTTTTTGGCGATCGCGAATCACGCGCGCTGGGGCAAGAGCGTGAAAGGGCGGGAGGCGGAGCTGGCGTTGCTGTCGAGCTGGATCGAGGAGCGGTTCAAGAGCGCGTTCGTGGAGGATCACGATCTGATCGTGATGGGCGATTTCAACACGCCGTCGTTGGAGGACGGGCTGTTTCGGGCGTTGACGAAGTGCGGATTGAAAGTGCCGGAGCCGCTGAAGGCGTTGAAGGCGGGAGAGCGTTTTGTGGGCGGGTCGAATCTGGGGAAGGATCGGCGCTATGATCAGATCCTGCACCTGCCGACGACGCCGGATCACTTCATCGAAGCGGGCGGCACGCTGGATTTCTACATCGACGACTCGCGGATCAAGGAGCTGTTTCCGCGGAAGAAAATGACGCGGACGCAGTTCACCTACGAGCTGTCGGACCATCTGCCGATCTGGGTGCAGGTGAAAGTGGACATCGACGGGTTTCGGCTGGACCAGATCGTGCAGAACGGGCGCGGGCGGTAGCGGGGCGAGGGCGAGTTGCGCGAGGGAGAAGCCGGCGCACGGTGCGCGGGATGAAGCTGAGTTATCGGAACCCGGTGTGGCCGGGGTATCTGGCGGATCCGTTCGTGCTGCGGGTGGGCGACGAGTATTTCGCGTATGGGACAGGGTCGGATGCGGGGAATGGACGGCAGCCGGACGGGCGGGTGTTTCCGGTGCTGCGCTCGAAGAATCTGGCGGAGTGGACGTTTGTGGGAGGGGCGCTGGAGCCGTTGAGCGGAGCGGCGGCGACGGCGTATTGGGCGCCGGAGGTGGCGGAGCGCGGCGGGCGTTTTTTCATGTATTATGCCGCGGACATGCGGTTGCGCGTTGCGGTGGCGGAGGAGGCGGCGGGGCCGTTTCGGGATGTGGGCAAAGATCTGCTGCCGGATGAGCCGTTCTCGATCGACGCGAGTCCGTTTCGCGATCCGCGGGAGGGGAAGTGGTATTTGTTTTTTGCGAAGGATTTTTTCGATCAGCGCGTGGGAACGGGGACGGCGGTGGCGGAGCTGGCGGATGACATGGTGTCGTTGAGCGGTCCGGTGCGGACGGTGGTGCGGGCGACGAGCGACTGGCAGATTTTCCAGCGGAACCGGCGTTGGTATGATCGGGAGTGGGACGCGTGGCACACGGTGGAAGGGCCGTTCGTGGTGGAGCGCGGGGGACGCTACTATTGTTTTTATTCGGGCGGGTGCTGGGAGACGGAAGGCTATGGCGTGAGTTATGCGGTGGCGGATCATCCGCTCGGGCCGTGGTGCGACGAGTGGAGTTTGGGGGGGCCGGTGGTGTTGCGTGGCGTGGAGGGGAAGGTCGTCGGTCCGGGGCACAACAGCGTGGTGTGCGGGCCGGACGGCGAGACGCTTTTCCTCGTGTATCATGCCTGGGATACGGCGAAGACGGCGCGGCGCATGTGCATCGATCCGCTCGTGTTCACGAAGGACGGACCGCGGTGCGATGGGCCGTCGGTGGAAGCGCGGACGGTCGAGTTGGGGCCAGGCTGAGTCGAAGGCGCTCGCGGCGCCGGGCGGTGGGACCGGGCGGAGTCCCGATGGCTGGCGGTGAGTGACCGGCGTAGTGTGCGAGGATGAAAACGAAATTTTCGCTCGCGCTCATGGCGCTGACACTCACGGCGTTTCTCTTCGGTTCGGGTTGTCGCAAAGGCGGCGATCCGGGCGTGGGTGCAGGCGGCGCGACGACGCAGGAAACCGACGCGCAAAAGGGGAACACCAGCGGGAGCGGGTCGGCGCCGAACACCACCGGCGAGAACACCGGTGCGGCGGGCGGCGGGACCGCGGGTGCGACGACCAACGAGAAAGAGACGGAGCCGAAGAAGTAGCGGCGTTCGACGTTGGGTCGAAACGCCGGCGAGCAGGCTTTTTTGTCCGGGCCGAAGCGCGGCCCGGAGCTAAAGTTTTAGAGCAGCGGGGCGGCGGGCTCGGAGACTTCTTTCAAGACGCGGCCGGAGAGGCCGGCGTGGACGTCGACCGCGATGTCACCGAGGGAGACGATGCCAACGAGTTTGGAGCCGCGGTCGAGCACGGGCAGGCGGCGGACCTGGTAGCGTTGCATGAGCTGCACGGCTTCATCGACGTCCTGGTCATCGAACACCGAGATCGACCCGGTGGACATCACGTCGCGGACGAGGGTGGATTTCGAGTCGCGGCCGTCGGCGACGACCTGAAGGACGATATCGCGGTCCGTGAGCATGCCGACGATACGGCTGTCTTCGAGAACGGGCACGACGCCGATATCGTGGAGGCGCATGAGCCCGGCGGCCTCGATCACGGGGGTCTCGGGGGCGACGAAGCGCGTTCCCTTGGTCATCATTTCGCGGATCTTCATTGGTTAAAACCTACGCTGGGAGGAGCGGCGGTGCCATGGGGCGGAGCACGGTCCCGGAGCAGGGTTGCTCTTCGGAAACACGCCGCGGTTAAAGCGGCCAGATGCGGGGAACGAGGAACACGGAAATGGCGAAGAGCAGCAGGGTGAGCGGCGCGCCGACGCGGAGAAAATCGATGAAGCGGTAGCGGCCGGGGCCGTAGACCATGAGGCACGCCGGTTCGAGCGGGGTGAGATAGGAGCAACTCGCGGCGACCGCGATGATGATGGCGAACGGGCGGGGGTTGAGCTGGAGCTGCGTGGCGGTTTGGACGGCGATCGGAAGGATGACGGCGGCGGCGGCCTGGTTGGACATCGGCTGGGTCAACGCGACGGTCAGTGCGAAAAAGCCGGCGAGCAGCCAGAAGGGAGCAACGTCGGGCGTGAGGGCGACGAGTTGTTCGGCGAGGTAGCCGGCGGTGCCGGTGCGAATCATGGCCTCGCCGAGTGCGAGCATGCAGGCGATGAGGATGACGGCGCGCCACTCGAGTTCGCGGTAGGCGTCGGCCGGCGCGATGCAGTTGGTGAGGAACACGGCGAAGGCGCCGAGGAGCACGGCGACGGGGAGCGAGACGACGTTGAGGGCGGCGAGGGCGAGCGAGCCGAGGAAGATGAGGGTGGCGCGGAAGGCCCGCGGGCGATCGACGCGGGTTTCCTCCACGGAGTTCAGCACGCTGACGGCGCCGTCGTCGGCGAGTCGCGCGATGGCGGTGGTGTTGCCCTGGACCAGCAGGACATCGCCGACGTGGAGGACGGTGCGGCTGAGTTTTTCGAGGATGTTTCGGCCGTGACGGTTGAGGGCGAGAACCTGGAGCCGGTAGCGTTCGCCGAGGCCGACGGAGCGGAGGGTGCGGCCGGCGAGGCGGGAGCGAGGGACGACGAGCGCTTCGACGAGCGTGGCCTCCTCGGTGCGGAGATCGGGATCGGAGAGTTCGACGTCGGGGCGGATCTCGATGCCGGCGGTGTCCTTGACCTTGAGGATGTCGTTGCGCGCACCGCGGACGAGCAGCACGTCGCCCTCGCGCAGGGCCATGCGCGGGCGGGGCCAGAGATTGAGATTGGGTTCGCGGAGGACGCGGACCACATCGAGGTCGAGGTCGCGGCCGAGGTTGATCTCGGCAAAGGTTTTTCCGACGAGGGGCGAATCGGGGAGGACGAGGACCTCGGTGATGTAGGAGCGGACGTCGAACTGCTCGAGGAGGCTATCGGGCGGCGCGCGGTCGGGAATCATGCGGCGCCCGATGAAATACATGTAGGCAATCCCGACGATCGCGATGGGAATGCCGACGGGCGACAGTTCGAACATGCCGAGCGGCTCGAGCTGCGCGCGCGTCATGAGCCCGCTGATGACGAGATTGGTGGAGGTGCTGATGAGGGTGACGGAGCTGGTGAGGATCGAGGCGAACGCGACGGGCATGAGCAGGCGCGACGGGGAGATCTTGGCGCGGGCGGCGATGCCGATGACGACGGGCAGGAAGAGGGCGGCGGCGGCGGTATTGCTGATGAACGCGCTCAGTCCGGCGACGGCGATCATGATGACGGCGAGCAGGACCTCGTAGCGCGTGCCGGCGTGACGGAGAATCGCGCGCGCGACGAGTTCGACGACGCCGGTGCGGATGAGGGCGGTGGTCATGATCAGAAGTGCCAGGATCATGATCACGGTGTCGCTGCCGAAACCGGCGAAGGCTTCGCGCGCGGGCAGGAGGCCGGTGAGAATGAGCGTGAGCAGCAGGCCCAACGCGACCACGTCGGCCGAAATCCATTCGAAGGAGAAGAGGACCAGCGCGACAACAACCAGGCCAAGCAGCAGGGCTATGGACAAAGTCACGCGCTATGGTGGGCGGCGGGCGGGGGAGAGTTCCCGCGAGGGCGGGAGGATTGGGCGTGTTGCGCGGTGGAGGCACCGCGCCTCCCATCAGGAGTTTGGGGCGCCGTCGGCGACCGGGGCCCAGCCGCCGTCGGCGGCCTGGTAGATGCTTTCGCGAATGGGTTCGAAGTGGGTGCCGTTCCAGGCGCGGACGGCGATGCGGATGCGATCGGAGTCGACGGTGATCCAGTTATAGGCGTTGGGCTCGTCGCGCGTGCGGCCGGAAACCGCGGTGCCGGCCTGCGCGGAAATAAAGGAGCGATTCGACGTCGGATAGTGCGGGCGGATGTCGCCGGCGTATCCGCGGTGCAGATGCCCGGCGAGGAGAAGATCGGCGCCGTGGCGGTCGAGCAGGGGGATGGCGCGCGCGGCGCGGCCGACGAGTTCGATGCCGGCGTCGTTGGGCGGCGGAATGAACGGGTGGTGGGTAACGACGATCTTGATACGATGGTGGACGGCGGAGAGCTGGTGTTGGAGGTGATCGATTTGTTCGCGGGAGATGCGACCGTTTTGCCAGGTGAACGAGCGGGCGGTGTTGAGGCCGAGGACGTGGATTTCGTCGTCGGCGAAAGTTGGATTCACCTCGGCGTGAATGAACTGGCGGTAGCGTTCGAGGGGGGCGAGGAAGCGGCGGGCGACGTCGAAGAGAGGGATGTCGTGATTGCCGGGGACGACGAGCTGCGGTTGCGGGAGGCGGTCGAGGTAAGCGCGGGCGGCGGCGAACTGACGGCGGCGGGCGCGTTGGGTGAGATCGCCGCTCACGATCACGAGCGACGGCGCGCGCGAGACGATCTCGGCGGCGAGCGCCTCGAGGACGTCCGGGACCTCGGTGCCGAAATGCAGATCGGAAAGGTGCGCGATGGTTCTCATGAGGCAGCGGGCGGCGGCGCGAGGACCGGGAGGGCGCGGGGGCGGATGCGAAAACGGAAGGGCGGAACGAGGTTCACCGCTTCGCCGTCGCAGGCGAGGGGGAGCGGGCCGCGTGCGACGGTGATCGTTGCTGCGGTGGAGTCGCGCACGTCGAGCCCCTCGGCTTCGTCGATGCTGCGCGCGAGGCCCTGCGCGACGAGCCGGAGCAAGGACCAGCGCGTTTGCACGCGGGCGGCGTAAATCCACAGCCGGCCGGCGTCGAGACGCGGGCGAAGGGAGGTATCGAAAACGTTTCCCGAGTAGCGGTTGTTGGCGACGACGGCGAAGGGGGAGCGAATGGTGGAATGGCCTTCGGGCGTATCGATCTGGAAACGAAAACGGCGCAACGTGCGAAACACCTGCCAGGAGGCGCGCGCCATCGCGCGCCATTTGCCGTGGCCGTGTTCGCGGCGCAAGGCGTCGCGGCGGCGGACGGCTTCGCCGTAGGAGCCGAGGGAGCAGTTGTTGACGAAGATGCGGCCGTTGACCTCGGCGACGTCGATGCGACGGGTGGGGGCGGTGGCGAGGACGCGGGCGGCTTCGCGCCAGGCGGGCGGCAGGCCGAGGTCGCGGGCAAAGTGGTTGAGCGTGCCGAGTGGAAGGGCGCCGAGCGGGATGTCGCCATCGGCGAGGTGACGGGCGGCGGTGCTGATGGTGCCATCGCCTCCGCCCGTCAGGATAGCGTCGGGACGGCGAGAGATGGCGTTGCACACGGCATCGTCGACACCGGCGCCGTTGACCTCGAACACCGCGAGGCTGACGCCGAGTGGCGCGAAGGCGGAGCGCAGTTCTTCCGCGGTGGGATTGGCCGCGGTTTGGGCGGCGCCGGCGTGGGTGTTGAGGACGAGGATCGCCTTCATGGGCAGGTGCGGCACTGACCACGGCGGGGCGGAGCGGTTCGGGGGCGATTGCAGACGGAGCGGGACCCGCGGGCGTGGGTGCGGTCAAACCGTAACATGATGACCTGCTATTCGCTGTTGTTGGGCGCGCGATCGACGCCGGCCGGAGGGGCGCGATTTTCGGCGCGGGACGAGAAGAACCTGCGTGCGATCACGGCCCGACATTTTCCGGAAGGTTTCACGGTGTTGAATGCGCAAGGCGCGTGGTTCGATCCGCAGGCGCGCGAGTTCGTCGAAGAAGAGGCGCGGCAGATCATCGTGTGCACGAATCGGCGCGGACGGCTGCGTGCCTGGTGCGATGAGCTCGCGAGAGCGCTCGAACAGAAGGAGCTGCTCGTGACCGAAGTCGGACCGGCGGCGACGTTTCGGGTGCGCGAGCCGAAGCCGCGCGTGCGTGCAAAACGGCGGTGAGCGGAGGGGTGGCGCGCCGGAGAATGCCGGACGGCGCGACGGACGAAAAGTGTCGCGACGGGCGGAAGTTTTTTATGCCAAAGTTTGGCGGACTGGGTTTGCCGAAACGAAGGCCGCGCACAGGATGCCCGGTTCATGATGGCACGGCGAATGATGTATTTAGGACTCTTGGTGGCGGCGATCGCGATCGCGGTGTGGTTCGCCAAGCGGCGCGCGGCACCGGGGGCGGGCGAGCGACCCGCGGCGGCGGCGAAGGGGGAGGGCGCGGGAGCGCCGATGCCGGTCTACACCGCGCGCGTGCAGCCGCGGGCGCTGCAGGAGCGGGTGACCGCGACGGGAACGGTGGCGGCCGACGAATCGGTGGAGCTCGTGAGCGAGATCGCGGGCAAGGTGGTGGAGCTCGACTTCGAGGAGGGCGCGCCGGTGAAACGCGGCGACCTGCTCGTGCAGCTTTACGATGCCGAGCTGGCAGCGCAGGTGGAGCGCGCGCAGAGCCGGCTGGAACTCGCGCTCGCGCAGGCGGAGCGGCAGAAGCAGCTGGCGGCGGCGGGCGGGACGTCGCGCGCGGATCTGGATGCGGCGGAGAGCGAGGCGATGGTGTTGCGGGCGGAGGTCGAACTGGCGAAGGCGCTGCTGGCGAAAACGCGGATCCGGGCGCCGTTCGACGGGGTGGTGGGTCTGCGTTACGTGAGCGTGGGCGCGAACATCACGCCGAACACGCGGATCGCGACGCTCCAAAAATTGGATACGATCAAGGTGGAGTTCTCGATTGCGGAACGATATCTCGGCCGGGTGCAGCCGGACGCGGAGGTGACGATCCGGCTGACGGGATTGGACGAGCCGTTCACGGGGCGGCTTTATGCGATCGAGCCGCGGATCGACGAATCGACGCGGTCGCTGCGCCTGCGGGCGCGGGCGGAGAATCCGGGCGGCCGTGCGCTGCCCGGAGGCTTTGCGACGGTGGAGCTGGCCCTGCGGGAGATTCCGAACGCGCTGCTGGTGCCGGCGGACGCGATCATCCCGGGGTTGAACGAGCAGCAGGTTTACGTGCTGGAGAACGGCCGGGCGCAGCCGCGGAAGGTGCAGACGGGGCTGCGGCTCGCGCGTGAGGTGCAGATTCTGGACGGACTCGAGCCGGACGCGGTGGTGATCACGTCGGGGCAGATGCAACTGCGTCCGGGGATGCCGGTGCTCGTGGTGGAGCGGCCCGGCGGCGTGGAGAAACAAGGAGAGGAGCTGGCGGCAAAGCCATGAGCCTTTCATCGATCAGTATTCGGCGGCCGGTGCTCGCGACGGTGATGTCGCTCGTGCTGGTGATTTTCGGCGTCGTTGGGTTCACGTTTCTCGGGGTGCGGGAGTTTCCGGCGGTGGACCCGGCGATCGTGTCGGTGTTCACGTCGTATCCGGGGGCGAATGCGCGTGTGATCGAGACGCAGATCACGACGCCGATCGAGGAAGAGGTGAACGGGGTGGCGGGGATTCGAAACATCACGTCGATCAGCCGGGATGGTGCGAGCATCGTGACGGTGGAGTTCCTTCCAGAGGTGGATCTCGAGGCGGCGGCGAACGACGTGCGGGACAAAGTCTCGGGCGCGATCGGGCAACTGCCGCCGGATGCGAATCCGCCGCGGGTATCGAAGGCGGATGCGGACAGCCAGCCGATCACGTTCATCGGGGTGCGCTCGAGCCTGCGTTCGCTGCTCGAGCTATCGGCGATCGCGGACAATATTTTCCGGGCGCGCCTGCAGACGATTCCGGGCGTGAGCGAGGTGGATATCTGGGGCGACAAGGAATACGCAATGCGGCTGCTGCTGGATCCGACGCGGTTGGCGGCCTATCGGCTGACGCCGCTGGACGTGCGCGCTGCGCTGCAGCGTTCGAATCTCGAGCTGCCGTCGGGGCGCATCGAAGGCGATTTGGTGGAGTTGACGGTGCGGACGCTGAGCCGGATTTCGACGCCGCAGGAGTTCGAGGAGATCATCATCAAGGAGTCGGGCGATTCGCTGGTGCGGTTGCGCGACGTGGGGCGGGTGCAGCTCGGGGCGCTGAACGAGCGCACGCTGCTGCGGCGCGATGGCGTGCCGATGGTTGGCGTGGTGCTGCGGCCGCAGCCGGGCGCGAACTACATCGAGATTGCGGAGGAGTTTCGGCGCCGGGTGGAGCAGATCAAACCGGAGCTGCCGGCGGACGTGATCGTGAGCTACGGCTTCGACGTGACGGATTTCATCCGCGCTTCGATCAGCGAAGTGCGCGAGACCATCTTTCTCGCGATGGCATTGGTGGTGGCGATCATCTTCCTGTTCCTGCGGGAATGGCGGTCGACGTTCATCCCGATCATCGTCATCCCGATTTCGCTGATCGCTACGTTCTTCGTGATGTATCTGGCGGGGTTTTCGGTGAACGTGCTGACGTTGCTCGCGCTCGTGCTGGCGATCGGTGTGGTGGTGGACGACGCGATCGTGGTGTTGGAAAACATCTATGCGAAAATCGAGCAGGGGATGAGTCCGCATGACGCGGGACTGCAGGGAACGAAGGAGATTTTCTTCGCGGTGATCGCGACGACGGCGGCGCTCGCGGCGGTGTTTACGCCGCTGTTGTTCCTGGGAGGGTTAACGGGGCAGTTGTTCAAGGAATTCGGGGTCGTGATGTCGGCGGCGGTGGTGATCTCGTCGTTCGTCGCGCTGACGCTGACGCCGATGGTCTGCACGCGGCTGTTGCGGAGCGGGGCGCACGAAGGGTGGTTTTATCGGAAGACGGAGCCGTTTTATCGCGAGCTGACGAAGGCGTATCGCGGGACGTTGGTGGCGTTTTTGCGCCTGCGCTGGCTGGCGTTTGTGGTGCTGCTGGGGTGCGGGGGGCTGTCGTGGTGGCTGTTTCGAACGCTGCCGACGGAGTTGGCGCCGCTGGAGGACCGCAGCAGCCTGCGCATCAACGCGACGGCGGCGGAGGGGACTTCTTACGAGACGATGTTCGACTACATGAACCGTCTCGAGACGCTGGTGAGCGAGAAGGTGCCGGAGATCGCGGAGATGATGACGATCACGTCGCCGGGCTTCGGCGGTTCGGCGTCGGTGAATTCGGGTTTCATCCGTTTGACGCTGACGCCGCCGGCGGAGCGCACGCGCAGTCAGCAGGAAATTGCGAGCATGCTGCGGCGAGAGGTGGCGCAGGTGCCGGGGGCGCGGGTGGCGATCCAGCAGGAGCCGACGATCGGAAACCGGCGCGCGGGCGCGCCGGTGCAGTTCGTGATCCAGGCGCCGCAGCTCGAGGATCTGGAAGCGGTGCTGCCGGCATTCATGGAGCGAGCGGCGGACGACCCGATGTTCACGTTTGTGGACACCAACCTGCGCTTCTCCAAGCCGGAGCTGCGCGTGGACATCGATCGCAACCGGGCGCGGGCGCTGGGCGTGTCGGTGCGCGACGTGGCGGAGACGCTGCAGCTGGCGTTGAGCGAGCAGCGCTACGGCTATTTCATTCTGGACGACGAGCAGTATGAAGTGATCGGGCAGCTGCAGCGGCCGAACCGGATCCAGCCGGCGGACCTGGGGCGGATCCAGGTGCGGGCGCGAAGCGGCGAGATGGTGCCGCTGGACAATCTGATCACGGTGAGCGAATCGACGACGCCGCCGACGTTGTATCGGTTCAACCGTTACTCGTCGGCGACGGTTTCGGCGGAGCTGGCGCCGGGCAAAACGATCGGCGAGGGAATCGCGGCGATGCGGGCGATCGCGGACGAGATCCTGGACGAGCGGTTCACGACGGAGCTCGCGGGCCAGTCGCGCGATTTCGTGGACAGCTCGTCGAGTCTGCTCTTCTTTTTCGTTTTCGCGCTGGTGTTGATCTATCTGGTGCTGGCGGCGCAATTCGAGAGTTTCCGTGATCCGCTGATCATCATGTTCACGGTGCCGCTGGCGTTGATGGGAGCGTTGATCGCGTTGTGGCTGACGGGCAGCACGCTGAACATATTCAGCCAGATTGGCCTGGTGATGTTGATCGGACTGGTGACGAAGAACGGCATTTTGATCGTCGAGTTCGCGAACCAGCGAAAGCTGGCGGGGTTGACGGTCCGCGAGGCGATCGAGGATGCGGCGGCGGCGCGTTTCCGGCCGATCCTGATGACAAGCTTGTCGACGATTCTGGGAATATTGCCGATCGCGCTCGCGCTGGGGGCGGGGGCACAAAGCCGCGTGCCGATGGGCGTGGCGGTGGTGGGAGGTCTGCTGGGCGGAACGTTGCTGACGCTCTATGTCGTGCCGGCGATCTACACCTTCATCAGTCGGGAGCTGAGGACGGAAGAGATCGAGGATCGCCAGGCGGTCGACGAAGAGGAGCCGGAGGAAGAGCTGGCGCGACCGATCGCGTGAGCGGCGGGGTCAGGATGACCGCGGCCGCGTGGGCGGGGCGCGCCGCGAGGTAGTGGGTGCGTGGGATTTCGCGGCGGTTTCGGCAGCCGCGTTTTCGTCGGAAATGGCTTGGGCGATCGCGGCGTCGACGGGGACGCGGGCGCGGCTGTGATGGGTGATCTCGTCGAAACGGCGCTGCGCGACGCTGCAGCGGTCGAGGGTTTCGGCGAGATAGGATTTGATGAGCCGATTCTGCAGTTCGTTAAGGGCGGTTTCGAGGGCGGGGCGGCCGGCGGCGGAGACGACAAGCGGGGTGGCGAGCGCCTGTTGTCCGAGGCGACGGGCGACATCGCGGGCGCGACGATAGTAAAACTCGGCGATGATGCGATGGCCCTCCTCGTGTTCGAGGACGCCGGCGGGGCCGGCGATAGGCGTCCACAAGGTCACGTTGAGACGGGTGGTGAAGGCGGTGGCGGTGACACGGGCGGTCCGGCTGCGGGAGAAGCCGGCGGGCTGGACGACCCGCGTCTCCATCTCGCAGGCGAACTCGTAAACGCACTGGCCAACCTCCGGAGGGACGAGCGGAGGCATCTCGGCGGGAGGATTCGCGGGGTCGAAGGTGCGGCGAACGATATTGGGGGGCTGGACATCGACCGTGACGCCGGTGGGAGCGCCGGGCATTTCCGCGGCGCAGAGGAAGGCGAACAGCGTGGCAAACGAGAGGCGGACGGACGTCATGAAGAAGAATAACGGAGCGGACCGGGCGTAAAAAATGGATTTAAGTGCGGTGGGGCGAGTTGCGCGGTTCCGAAGGGATGCGGTGCGCAGGGGCGGAGGCTGCAATCGTTTAGGTAAAATACCGATAACCAAGGTAGGTAAAATTCAGATACGACGAATCGGAATAGTTCTCGACGAGGTTACCCGCGGAAACACTGTGCGGACAAATTCCAGTTTCCGCGACCGCGGCGAGAGCCGCGGGAAAAACCTCAACCTCGGCGAAAGAAAGTTCATGAAGCGTTTCGGCAGTATTCTGATTTTGGTGACGGTGGTGGCGGCCTCGGCGGCATCGATTCGCGCGGCGGAGATTTCGGGCGAAGCGAAACGCTGGCACAAGGTGACGGTGACGTTCGCGGGCCCGTCCGCAAGCGAGACGGGCGCGCCGAATCCCTTTCGCGATTACCGGCTGAACGTGACGTTCACCCATCCGGGCTCCGGGAAGAGTTTCGTGGTGCCGGGTTATTTTGCCGCAGACGGCAACGCGGGGAACACGGGCGCCACTGCGGGCGATCGGTGGCGGGTGCATTTCGCTCCGGAGGAGACGGGCACATGGACGTATGAGGCTTCGTTCCGCACGGGGACGGATGTCGCGGCGGCACTGGGCGAGGCGGGGGCGCCGGCGGGCTTCGACGGTGAGCGCGGGAGTTTCACGGTGACCGAAAGCGACAAGACGGGCGCGGACTTCCGGGCGAAGGGCCGGCTGCAGGAGGTGGGGCAGCACTATCTCCAGCACCTCGGCACGAAGGAGTATTTCATCAAGGCTGGGGCGGGCAGTCCGGAAAACTTTCTGGCCTATGCGGATTTCGACAACACGACGGCGGGGCGGAAGATTCTGCATTACTATGCGCCGCATAAAGGCGACTGGCGCACGGGCGATCCGGTGTGGAAGGGCACGAAGGGGAAGGCGATCATCGGCGCGCTGAACTACCTCGCGGGGAAGAAAATGAACTCGCTGTATTTCCTGACGATGAACGTCGGCGGGGATGGCGATGATGTGTTCCCGTGGACCGCGAAAACCGAGCGGTATCGTTACGACGTCAGCAAGCTCGCGCAGTGGGAGATGGTGTTCGAGCACATGGACAAGCTCGGGATTCACCTGCACGTGATCACGCAGGAGCAGGAGAACGATCAGCTGCTCGACGGCGGCGCGCTCGGGCTGCAGCGCAAGCTCTACTACCGTGAGCTTGTGGCGCGGTTTGGGCACCACTTGGGCGTGACGTGGAATCTCGGCGAGGAGTCGACGAACACGGATGCGCAACGGTCGGCGTTTGCGGACTACATCAACGCGCTCGACCCGTATAGGCACCTGATTGCGGTGCACACGTTTCCATCGGACCGGCTCAAGGTTTATACGCCGATGCTGGGGCACCCGGTGATCGGCGGCGCTTCGTTGCAGCTCGAGAACAGTTCGCTCGTTCACACCGAAACCATGCGTTGGGTGAAGAATTCGGCGGAAGTCGGCTGCAAATGGGTCGTGGCCGTGGATGAGCTGGGCCATGCGTCGGTCGGCGTGGTGCCGGACGCGATCGATCCGACGCACCGCAACGTCGTGCATCGCGTGTTGTGGGGCAGCTACATGGCGGGCGGCGCAGGCGTCGAATGGTATTTTGGCTACAACTACGATCACCACGATCTCACCTGCGAGGACTGGCGGTCGCGCGAGAACGTGTGGACGCTCACGCAGCATGCGGCGCAGTTTTTCCGCGATTACATGCCGCTGCCGCTGGTCGCGAACTACAATGGGATCACCTCGCTGACGACGGATTACTGTTTCGGCAAACCTGGGGTGGCGTATGCGGTGTTCCTAGCCGCGGGAGCGACGACAAACATCACGCTGCCGGCGGGCGAAACCTATCGGATCGATTGGTTCAACCCGCGGACGGGCGGCAGTTTGAAGACCGGGACGGTGGCCAAGGTCAATGGTGGCGCGGCGACGGCGATTGGCCGGCCGCCGACCGAGACCGCGGAGGACTGGGTGGCGTTGCTGCGGCGCATCGAGGGCGACCCGGTGCCGCCGCCGCCACCACCGGCTGCCGCGATGGCGGTGACGAAACTCATGCTGGTGAGCGCGGCGGGGCAGTTCGATGTGCGCGCGCTGGCGAACGGCACGGTCGTGGATCTTTCGATCGATGGGGCGCTGCTCAACATTCGCGCGGACGTGAATGGAAAAGTGGGGAGTGTGGCGTTCTCGCTCACGGGGCACGCCATGAAAACCGAAAACCTGGCGCCGTATGTGATGTTTGGAGACGATTCCGGCGTTTATCGCAAATGGACGCCGGCGGCCGGGACCTACACGTTGCGCGCGACGCCGTATTCGGGGTCGAACCGCACGGGTGCGGTGGGCGTGCCGCTCGAAGTGACCTTCACGGTGGTGAACGCGGCGACGCCGCCTCCCGCCCCGGAGCCCGAGCCGGCGGAACCCGTGCTGGCGGTGACGAAGCTGATGCTGGTCAGTGCGGCGACGCAGACGGATGTGCGTGCGTTGACGAACGGCACGGTCGTGGACCTGTCGGCCGACGGTATGCTTTTGAACATTCGGGCAGACGTGAGCGGAGCGACGGGCAGTGTGGCGTTTTCGCTGACCGGTCACTCGATGAAAACCGAGAACCTGGCGCCGTATGTGATGTTTGGAGACGACGCGGGCGCTTACCGCAAATGGACGCCGGCTCCGGGCGTTTACACGCTGCGGGCGACGCCGTATGCGAAATCGAATCGGGGCGGCACGATGGGCGAGTCGCTGGAGGTGACGTTTACGGTGGTGA
This sequence comes from Verrucomicrobiota bacterium, assembly GCA_023430565.1. Taxonomy (GTDB): domain Bacteria; phylum Verrucomicrobiota; class Verrucomicrobiia; order Opitutales; family Opitutaceae; genus Opitutus. The sequence goes on along the minus strand of JAEZAD010000114.1, from coordinate 9,255 downwards.
GTTCGCCGACGCCGGTGCCTGCACCGGAAGAGCCGCAGCCGAATCCTCCGGTGGAAGGGCTCGCGATTTCGCGGCTGGTGCTGATCGACGCGGCGACGCAAAGGGACATTCGCACGTTGGTCGATGGCGACACGATTCGTCTGGGCGCCGATGGCTCGGCGCTGAACGTGCGGGCCGAGGTGAACGGCGTCGCGGGCAGCGTGCGGTTTGCGTGGGATGGAAAAATCGTGCGCACCGAGAATGTGGCGCCGTATGCCTTTGCGGCGGATGACAGCGGCACGTATCGCAGCTGGCGACCGACGGTCGGGGCGCATGTTTTGCGCGCTGCGCCGTATTCCAAAGGGAACGCGCAAGGGACTCCGGGCGCGGCGCTGGAGCTGCAACTGACGGTGGTGCCGTGACGTGCGGCCGGCGGCTGCAGCCGGCCTGACGAGTGCGCCTCGGAAACCCCGAGGTGCCGTTGGGGAGCTTCTTCGATAGGCGGTATCTCACGGCATCGTTAGGCTGGGCTGGATGCGATCCGCATTGACGTTGTTCTGGCTGATGTTCGTGGCGCTCTCGATGAGCCGCGCCGCGGCACGGTCGGATTTTGACCCAGCATCCATCGGCGGTGCGGAGAGTGCGGTGGAGTTGACGGAAGGTCCCACCTTTGGCTTCGAAGCGAAGGCGAAGCTCGGGACGCCGCGGGCGCGACGTTGGGAATCGTCGGAAGGCGAAGTCGACGTGGCGGCGACGCGCGGCAATCGCGATCGGACACTGACACGAAACGATGTGAGATCGACGGAACTTTTCCCAAGGCCCGCTCTCGCATCGGCGATGTCGCTCGTGGAGCAAGCTTCGAGGGTGGAGAATTGGGTGGGGGCGCGGGTCTTGACGACTCCGGCTCGGACCACGGCCGAACTCCATCGGGTGCGTGGCCGGCAGTCGGACCCCTAGTCCGGGCGGCGTTGCCACGGTTGCGAAGGCGGCGTGGCAGGTGGTTTCGGCGCAGCGGAGGGGCTAACCTGACCGGCTGTTGAAGAATTCGATTCGCGGTTTCCAACGCGAATTTTTGAGGAAGCGGGCGTGTGCCTCATCCGCAGAAGCTTGGGAGAAACCAAGTGAGATCGAATGAGCGCGAATGCCTAAGGATATATCAGAAAGTTCTGGACGCGGACGTGGGTGGAAGCACGCTGCGCGTCCCTCCAGCTTCAATGACCGGCGCGCCTTCCTGCACGCCGGAGTGAATAACCCGAAAGGAAAGTGGAAATGTCATTTAGAAGTCTGAGGTGTGTGAAAGTGTGGCTGTTGGTGCAGAGCCTGGCGGTGCTGGCCCATGGAGCGACGAGCAGTCTGGGCAGCAACACCACGATAGCGGGCGAGCAGAAGCAGTGGCATCGCGTCACGCTGACCTTCACGGGTCCGTCGACGAGCGAGACGAACTCGACCAATCCCTTTCGTAATTACCGGCTCAATGTGACGTTCAAGCATTCCTCGGGGAAGACTTACGTCGTGCCCGGCTACTTTGCGGCCGATGGAAATGCGGCGAACACGAGTGCGAATGCGGGCAACAAGTGGCGCGTGCATTTCACGCCGGATGCGACGGGCACGTGGTCCTACACGGCATCGTTTCGGTCCGGGACGGACGTGGCGCTCTCGCTCTCGAGCACGGCGGGATCGGCGACGAGTTTCAACGGGACCAGCGGCACGTTCACGGTGGACGCGACCAACAAGACCGGGGCGGACTTTCGGGCAAAGGGCCGCCTGATCGAGGTCGGGCAGCATTACCTGCAGTTCGCGGGCACGAAGGAGTATTTTGTGAAGGCGGGCGCGGGCAGTCCGGAGAACTTTCTGGCGTTTGCCGATTTCGACAACACGACGCAGGGCAAGAAGCCGCTGCATTACTACAAACCGCACGCGGGCGATTATCGCACGGGCGATCCGACGTGGAAAAGCGGGAAGGGCAAGAGCATCATCGGCGCGTTGAACTACCTGGCGGGGAAAAAGATGAATTCGCTCTATTTCCTCACGATGAATGTGGGTGGCGACGGCAACGACGTGTTCCCGTGGACGAGCAAGTCGGAGCGGTATCGCTTCGACGTGAGCAAGCTGGAGCAGTGGGAAGTCGTTTTCAGCCATATGGAGAAGCTCGGCATTCACATGCACGTGGTCACGCAGGAGCAGGAAAACGATCAGCTGCTCGACAGCGGGTCGCTGGGCACGCAGCGGAAGCTTTATTATCGGGAGCTCGTCGCGCGGTTTGGGCATCACCTCGGGCTGACGTGGAATCTCGGGGAGGAAACGACGAACACGGAAGCGCAGCGCTCGGCGTTTGCGGACTACATCAACGCGCTCGATCCGTATCAGCACCTGATCGCGGTGCATACGTTTCCGGCGGACCGCGACAAGGTCTACACGCCGTTGATCGGGCATCCGGTGATCAGCGGGGCCTCGCTGCAGTTGCAGAGCCCGTCGATCGTGCACACGGAGACGTTGAAGTGGGTGAAGAAATCGGCGGCGTCCGGGCAGAAGTGGGTGGTGGCGGTCGACGAGCTCGGTCACGCATCGGTGGGCGCCAAGCCGGACTCGCATGACAGCTCGCGAACGGAAATCCGGCATCGCGTGCTGTGGGGCAGCCTGTTGGCGGGCGCGGGCGGCCTGGAATGGTATTTCGGATACGATTATCCGCATCACGACCTCACATGCGAAGACTGGCGTTCGCGCGACAAGTTGTGGACGCAGACGCATTACGCGGCGCAGTTCATCCGCGATTACATGCCGCTGCCGCTGACGGAGAATTTCAACAGCATCACCTCGTCGACCTCGGATTATTGCTTCGGCAAGAAAGGATCGACGTATGCCATCTATCTGCCCGGTGGCGTGACGACGAACATCACGCTGGCGGCAGGCGAGACGTATAGCGTGCACTGGTTCAACCCGCGCGCGGGCGGCAGCTTGAAGACGGGGACGGTTTCGACAGTGAAAGGCGGTTCGGCGGTGTCGGTGGGCCGTCCGCCGTCGGAGACGAGTTCGGACTGGGTGGCGTTGTTGCGCCGAACCGGTGACGCGGCTCCCGCCCCGGCCCCGGCTCCGTCACCCGAGCCGACGGGCATGAGCGTGACGAAACTCACGCTGGTCGATTCCGACGATAACCGGGATGTGAGGACGCTGACGAATGGCGGCACGATCAGCTATGCGACGGACGGGAAGGCGCTGAACGTGCGCGCGGATGTGAGTGGATCGGTGAAGAGCGTGGTGTTCTACGTGAACGGCTCGAAATTCAACACGGAGAGCATCGCCCCCTATGCGTTGGCGGCGGACGATGGCGGCCGGTATCGGTCGTGGACGCCGTCGCCCGGGACGCTGACGATCCGGGCGGTCCCGTATTCGAGCTCGGGGGGCGGCGGATCCGTGGGAACGCCGCTGGAAATCACGGTGACCGTGCAGGAATCGGCGCCGACCGCGCCGAGTTCGCCGAGCGGGAGCCTGGCGGTGACGAAGCTGACGTTGATCGATGCGAGCGCGCAGCGCGAACTGCGGTCGTTGACGAGCGGTTCGACGATCGACCTATCGAGCGACGGCTCGGCGCTCAACGTGCGGGCGGACGTGAGTGCGGGGGTGGGCAGCGTGGTGTTTTACCTCAACGGTTCGAAGTTCAACACGGAGAGCCTCGCACCGCTCGCCCTGGCGGCGGACGACAACGGAAAATACCGCAAGTGGACGCCCTCGGTCGGGACCTACACGCTGAAAGTTGTGCCGTATCCGAAATCCGGTGGCGGCGGCACGGCGGGGCCGGCGACGGAAGTGACGTTCAAGGTGCAGAAATAGCGGCGGCGCACCCAACGAGAAAGCCCCGCGCCCGGAGCGCGGGGCGAAAGGGGCGGGTCGAAGACCCGCCCTGTTTTTTTGGGCGGAAAGAGAATCGTAACAGTTTGGTGGCATGCCCTCCGGGTTTGGCGGAGTCGGGCCGCGAGCGCTTACCGGCGGGCGGAGAGGGAAGCCGCCTCATGTCGCGGGGAGACGATCGCTGTTACGTTGAAGGCGTCATGAAGAAATTTGCTTTCCTGGTGCTGGCTGCCGCGCTGACCCACGCTTCGTGGGGACAGCTGATGTTTAGGACGACGTTGACGGGTTCGCAGGAAGTGCCGGCGCGGGAGACGCCGGCGTTTGGGATGGGCCATGCGACGCTCGATCTCGAAACCTACCTCTTCACTTTCGAATACTCCTTCGAAGGATTGCTGGCGCCGCAGACGGCGGCGCACATCCACGCGGCCCCTCCGGGTATGAATGGTGGCGTGGTGTATCCGCTGCCGTTTGGATCGCCGTCTTCGCTGCAGGTGGTGATCACCGAGGAGGACGTGAGTCAGCTGCTGGCGGGAAACTGGTATGTGAATGTGCACAGCCAGCTTTATCCTGGCGGTGAGATTCGCGGCCAGTTCGTGCCGGTGCCGGAGCCGTCGACGTATGCCCTGGGTGGGGCGGCGCTCCTGGGGGCGGCGGTGGTGCTGCGGCGGAGATTCAAGCGGTTGCCGGAAGCGGCGGCGGTTTAGCGGTTGGCTGAAGCGCAATTCGGCCGCGAACTGGCGGCCTGCGGGCGTCGCGAAGGCGGCGCCTTTTTGTAGGCGGGCTTTGCCGTTGCGTCGGGCGGGCGCGGTTTCACGTTGTGGGTGTTCATGTCGCGGCTGCGTCTTGTCACCTTCAACATCGCGCACGGGCGCGGTCTGGCGCCGATCCAGGGATTCACGACGGCGCAGAAGCTGCGGGCGAACCTCCGGAAAATTGCGCGGCTGATCGGCGAGTTGAATCCGGACTTCGTGGCACTGCAGGAGGTGGACGAGCGGTCGTTGTGGGCGGGGAATTTCGATCATCTCGAATATCTGCGGCTGCACACGGGATTTCAGCACGCGGTGTTCGGCGTGCACAACCGGCGGGCGGGGTTGCTGAATCTGAGTTACGGGAACGCGTTGTTGTCGCGGCATCCGATTTCCGGAAGCGAGACGGTGGTCTTTGGGCAGCGGAGTGTGGGGGAAAAAGGATTTCTGTTTGCGGAGGTGGACGTCGGGGGGCGGGTGGTGCCGATCGTGAACCTGCATCTGCATTTCAGTTCACGGGAGCATCGCATCCGGCAGATCGGGCGACTGCTGGCGTGGCTGCGGGAGAAACAGCGGCATTCGCCGGGGCGGTGGCATGTGCCGGCGATCGTGTGCGGGGATTTGAACAACCCGGGCACGAGTGCGGATGCGACGGCGGCGCTGTTGAGTCATTTGTCGGATTACGGCGAATACGTGCTGCATCCGGCGAGCGGGCGGACGTTTCCTTCGCCGTTGCCGGGGCGGCTGCTGGATTTCGTTTTTCTGCCGTCGGCGTGTCATGTGGCGCACTGTGAGATCGTGAAGTGCTATTTGTCGGACCATCGGCCGGTGGTGGTGGATTTCGCGCTGCCGTGAGCGTGGGGGCTGGCGGCGCGGGGCGGCGGGCGAGGGCGATTTCTGTCAGCGGAGATTTTGCCTTTGCGAAGGGGGCGGGATTTTGCGGCGATGGAGTTCCATGTCACGGATAGCCCAAGCGTTTGAGCAGGCCCGGAAGCAGAAGCGTGCGGCGTTTGTCGCGTATTTGTGCGCGGGAGATCCGGATTTCGAAACGTCACTGGCGGCGTGCCGGGCGTTGATCGAGAACGGCGTGGACGTGCTCGAACTCGGCGTGCCGTTTTCCGATCCGCTGGCGGATGGATTGACGAATCAGCTCGCGGCGCAGCGGGCGCTGGCGAGCGGGATGACGGCGGCGAGGGTGTTCGAGTTGGTGCGGCGGATTCGCGAGTTCAGCGAGGTGCCGGTGGTGTTCTACACGTATTACAACCTGGTGTTCGCGAATGGCATCGAGGCGTATGTAAAGGCGGCGAAGGCGAGTGGCGTCGACGGGATGCTCACGCTGGATCTGCCGCCGGAGGAGGCGGAGGAAGTGTCGGACGCGTGCCGGAAGCACGGCGTCGAGACGGTGTTCATCATCGCGCCGACGACGCCGGACGCGCGGATCGCGAAGATCGTGGCGGCGGCGAGCGGTTTCATTTACTACGTTTCGCGCGAAGGCGTGACGGGCGTGCGGGAGCAGGTGGCGGGCAACATCCCGGAGGCGGTGGCGCGTATCCGGAAGGCGACGACGCTGCCCGTCGTGGTGGGTTTTGGAATTTCGACGCGGGCGCAGGTCGCGCAGGTCGCGGCGGTGGCGGACGGCGTGGTGGTGGGAAGCGTGCTCGTGAACTGCATCCGGGAAAACCTGGGAGCACCGGAGAAGATCGTCGGCCGGCTGGGTGAAGTGGGGCGCGATCTGGTCGCGGGAACGGCGCGCCGATGAGCGAGGCGGGGGCGAGGAAGCGGCGGATTCTGCTGATCGACGACGACCGGATGCAGTTCCGGCTGACGCAGGCGCACTTCAAGAATTTCCCCGGGGAACAGTTCGAGTTGGAGTGGGCGGAGACGTTCGAGGAGGGACTGGCAAAACTGTTGTCGGGGGAGTATGCGGCGTGCCTGCTCGATTATCAGCTTGGGCCGCGGAACGGGTTGGAATTGATCCGGCAGGCGGTGGCAAAGGGGTGTCGGACGCCGATCGTGTTTTTGACGGCGGAGTCGTCGGAGCGCGTAGACATCGAGGCGATGAATGCGGGGGCGCTGGATTATCTCGTGAAAGGCGAGATCACTTCACGCACGCTGGAGCGGTCGCTGCGGTATGCGCTGAAGCTGGGGGAAACGCTGGAGGCGCTGCGGCGGCTGGCGACGCGGGACCAGTTGACGGGGTTGTTCAACCGGCGGGAGTTCGAGCGGATATTGACGGAGGAGGAGGAGCGGTCGCGGCGGTTTGGGCATGCGTTGTCGCTGTTGATGGTGGACATTGATCGATTCAAATGGATCAACGACACGCACGGGCATCCGGTGGGAGATGCGGTGTTGCGCGAGGTGGCGCGGCGGCTGGCCGACGAAGTGAGGAGCGTGGATCGCGTGGCGCGTTTCGGGGGGGAAGAGTTTGCGGTGGTGTTGATGGAGGCGGATCGAAACACGGCGTTCGAGATGGCGCGGCGGTTGTGCGCGGCGATCGAGGGGGAGCCGGTGATGGCGAACGAGACGCTGCCGTTGAACGTGACGGTAAGCGCGGGAGCGGCGTCGCTGCCGGACGATGCGAAGACGGGCGAGGCGCTGGTCGCGGCGGCGGACAAAGCGTTGTATGCAGCGAAGGGAGCGGGGCGGAATTGCGCGATGGCATTTGGCAGATTGTGAAGCGGGGATTGCCCGCGAATGACGCGAAAGGCCGGCAAACGGGGACGATGCGGTGAGTGAAATGAAGAAGCCGATTGTGCGGGTGCTCACGGGCTGCACGGCGGTGGGGAAAACGGAGTGGGCGTTGCAGTGGGCGGAGGCGCGCGGGGCGGAAATCGTGTCGTGCGACTCGCTGCTGTTTTACCGTGGAATGGATATCGGCACGGCGAAGCCGACGCGCGAGGAACGGGCGCGCGTGCGGCATCACTTGATCGACGTGTGCGAGGTGACGGAGCGCATGGATGTCGTGGAGTATGTGAAGCGGGCGCGGGCGGCGGTGGAGGAGATCGCGGGACGGGGGTGCGAGGTGCTCGTGACGGGCGGGAGCGGGTTTTATTTGAAGGCGTTTTTTGCGCCGGTGGCGGATGACGTGGAGGTGCCGGCGGCGATCCGCGAGGAGGTGGCGGGAATGACGCGAGAGGCGGCGGTAGCGCGGCTGCGCGAGTTGAATCCGCAGGGACTGGGGACGCTGGATGTCGATAATCCGCGGCGAGTGGCGAGGGGTTTGGAGCGATGCCTGTCGTCCGGGCGGACGATGGCGGCGCTGGCGGAGGAGTTTGGACGAAGGTCGTCGGCGTTCGCCGACTGGGAGGTGGAACTCGTGAGAATCGATCGAGAGCCGGAGGATCTGATGCGACGCATCGAGGCGCGGGTGGCGACGATGTTGAAGGAGGGATTGGTTGAGGAGGTGCGCGGACTCTTGGGGCGAGGCCTCGAGGCGAATTCGAGTGCGGCGCGGGCGATCGGTTATCGCGAGACGATCGATCTGCTGCAGGGGCGATTGCGGCCGGAGGGGCTCGCAGAGGAGATCGCGAAAAATACGCGCGGGCTGGTGAAGAAGCAGCGGACGTGGTTTCGGACGCAACTGCCGGCGCATCGCGTCGTGGGGGCGCAGGAGCTGCGGTCGGCGGATGAGTTGTTTTGAAAGGAAGGAGCGCGGTGAGAGCGCCGCGCCTTCTTTAATGGCAGCCTACCGGGAGCGGCGGTAGGTGTCGCGGTAGTAGACGAGCGTATCGATGTTGAGGACCTCGATGACGCCGTTGTCGTTGGTCGCGAGGCAGAGCTTGGTATCCAAACGGCCGATGCGGAAGGTGTCCTCGGAGTCGGCCTGTTCGCCGGCCGAGGTGAGGCGGAGGAAGCGGATGCGTCCGGTCGAATCGATTTCGATGACGCGGTCGCCTTCGGCGCGACCGGTGGCGTAGCGGCCGGCGGCGGCGGTGCGGTGGGCGTCGATTTCGGCGGCGTCGGTGAGGAGGGAGACGGGCGGAGGGCGGTTGACGTCGTCGATGTAGAAGAAGGAGTAAACCGTGTAGCCGTTGAGAAGGAGGCCGGCGACGAGGATGCAGATGGCGGCGGCGTTGCGGGAGTGGCGGGCGGGGGGCGCCGGGTCGACGGCGGGCGTCGGGCGGGCGCTGGGCAGCGGGCGGGATTTCAGGGCGCCGGCGATGCCGGCGGCGTCGAGTTCGGCGCCGGGTTGGGAGGTGTCGAGGGCGTCGTAGAAATAGAGTTTTCGCGCGTGGGTGCGGACGAGGAACTTGCCGGCGGGACCGACGACGACGACGTGAGGTTCGGCGTCTTGGTTTTGCACGGGATCGATGTCGCGGAAGCGTTCGAGCAGAACGATGAGCTGCCCTTCGTCGACCTGGCCGAAATCGCACGCGCCGAGGTCCGGCTGCGCGGTGCGCAGGTCGGGCGTGAGATTCATGGTGGTGACGGTGAACATCGGAGCGGCGTGGCGGCGACTAGTGTTCGAGGATGTAGATGGGCTGGTTGCGGTAGCCGAGCTGGAGGTGGCCGGTGGCGAGGTTGCCGTCGTCGAACTTTGCATCGAGCGCGAGGAGTTGAAGGCGGTCGGTGGTGACGGGGTTGTCGGGCACGGAGGCGAGAAGGATGACGGCGCGGTGGCGGCTGCCTTGATGGGGGCTGTTGGGATCCCACGCGTAGTGGCCGCCGAGCGGCGTGGGTTTGG
>JAEZAD010000195.1 GCA_023430565.1 Verrucomicrobiota bacterium | reverse complement strand
CGATCGCGGCGATGGTGCGGGCAAATTGGTCGAACTCGTAGGGCTTGGGCACGCAGCCGCGGAAGCCGTGCTCGCGGTAATGGGCGATCACGGGGTCGTTCGAGTAGCCGCTGCTGACGACCGCGCGAACGTCGGGATCGATCTTCAGGAGTTCGGCGATGGCTTCCTTGCCGCCCATGGCTCCCGGCACGGTGAGATCGAGGATCACGAGCGAGTAGCGCTCGCCAGCGGAAAGGGCGGAGGAGTAGGCCCGCACCACTTCGCGGCCGTCGACCGTCGTGGTGACGTCGAGCCCGAGCCGGCGGAGCATCGCCGCCGCCATTTCCCGGACGGGGGCCTCGTCGTCCATGACGAGGGCGCGACCGTGGAGTCGGCGAGTCGGCGGCGCGCTGGCGGTCGCGTCGTGGGCGATGCGTTCGGCGGCGGGCAGGCGGATGTGAAACGCCGTGCCGCGCCCGAGTTGGGATTCCACGTCGATATGCCCGCCGTGTTTTTTGACGATCGAGTAAACGGTCGCGAGCCCAAGTCCGCTTCCCTGTTGTTTCGTGGTGAAATACGGATCGAAGATGCGGGCGAGGTGGTCGGGGCTGATGCCGGTGCCGGAGTCGCGAATCGAGAGATGAAGATAGCGCCCGGCGGGGAGCGTGCCGCAGGCGCCGTCGGCGAGGGCTTCGTTGCGCAGCGTGACGCGCACGATGCCGCCGGTGGGCATCGCATGCATGGCGTTGATGACGATGTTGTGGACGACCTGGCTGATTTGACCGCGGTCGACATGGCCTGGCCAGAGCGAGGGCGCGAAGTCGAAATCGCAACGGACATTGGAGCCGTGCAGCGCGAAACCCGCGGCCTCGCGAACGATGTCGGGGAGGAGCACGGCGGTGCGGACCGGCGTGCCGCCCTTGGCGAACGTGAGGAGCTGTTGCGTGAGGTCGCGCGCGCGCAACCCCGCGCGCTCGCTTTCGCGGAGGCAATGTTCGTCGTCTGGGCCGAGGCTGGCGCCACTGCGGACGAGTGAGACGTTGCCGAGGATGACGGTGAGGAGATTGTTGAAATCGTGCGCGATGCCGCCGGCGAGGACGCCGAGCGATTCGAGCCGGGAGGAACGCACGAGCTCGGCCTCGAGGCGGGCGGACTTCTCCAGTTGCTCGCGAATTTGCGTCGTTTGCTGGCCCACGCGACGGCGCAATGCGACCACCCAGCCGAGGCCGAGGAGAATCGCGAACGCGAGCGCGGCGGCGAGTGTCATGGTGCGCCGGGCGTTCCACCAGCTGGGCGAGCGGAGGACCGCGATGTCCGCCGCGGAGCGCAAACGAAGATGGAAGGCGCGCGGGCGACTGTCCTGGTTGAACTCGGTCACGTAGACGCCGCGAAGTTCGACGAGGGAGCCGGGCGCGACGGAAGCCTGCGCCGGGTCGAATTGGTCGAGCAGCGCCTCGAATTGCATGCCATCGGCCTGGCAGGCGAGACGGAGGCCGGCGGCGTAGCGGCTGACGTCGACCACGGTGGCTCCGATTTGGACGAGACGGCCGTCGAGTCTCGGCTTGAGCAGGCTCGGGCGTTCGAGGGTCGCCGCGGGCGGTTCGGCTCCGTCGCCGGTTTTCCGATACAACGATTCGCGCAGGACCAGGCGGGCGCCGTCGCGGCCGGGAAAGCCGACGGCCTCGATGCGCTCGCCGGGCTGCGCGACGGAATCCCCGCGAGTGAGCACGAGCAGACTTTGATCTTCGTCCTGCAGGACCAGGTAGGCGCCGGGTTGGTGGTGCAGCACGGTGCCGGAGACCCGCACCCGTTGCTGGAAGAGATTGCTCGAGTTGAAACGCCGCAGGCTCGCGACCGGACGCAGCGGCGCGGCGAAGGGATCGGCCGGGCGCGGTTCCTGGATGGAAATGTCGGACGGGTCGTTCACCCACAATTCGATGTCGGTGAGCTGGCCTTCGGCGTCGGTGAGCGCGCGGCAGACGCCGCGAACCGCGACGACGGCATCCGCGAAGCTGTCGACGCGCTCGGTGCGAGGAACGCGGACCTTGAATTCGCCGCTGGACGTGGCGATTTCGAGATGACTCCACGCGCCGTGGTGCCGGACCTCGCGGGTAAAGCCCGTGAGTGAAATCCATTGCGACTCCTCGACTCCGGTGAGGGCATGCTCGAGCGACACGGGGCGCGGTTCGGGCACGGGCAGCGAATCCAGTTGGTGAATCGACGTGGCTTGAAGACCGGGCGCAAAACCGTCGCGGAACGAGCGGCCGGCTACATCGAGGCGGAAGCCGGCCGCCGGCGGGGTGACGAGATCCGGCGGAAGGGTGACGGCAATACTGCCGCTGGCGTCGAGCAGGTAGATCGTGCGGCTGGTCTGGTGTGACCAGATGACAACGCCGCGCAGCCGGGCGGCGTAACCGCGCGCGGCTTCGTCTGGAGCGAGGGTGCGGACCTGCTGACTCAAGCGGAGCAGAGGCAGGCCGCGCGCGGCGCTGGCGTCGGTTTTCGAAAGGATCGTCGCGTCGGGGATGCGGTAGAGCGCATCGCGCAGGACGGTTTCGATGCCGTCCTGG
>JAEZAD010000194.1 GCA_023430565.1 Verrucomicrobiota bacterium | reverse complement strand
TTGTAGGCTTAGTCCTATTCGTCTGCGTTATGCTAAGTGGTGATTTATTAAAAAGACCCTTAGGCCATAAGGATAATATTCCTCTACTTATTCAAAGCATTTCAGAGGATATCCTGACGGATCAATGGGAAGAGGTTCAAAAGAAAACGACGGAACTTGAACATGCGTGGAAGACTATCGTTCAACGTGTTCAGTTCAGTTCTGAACGAGATGAAATCAATTCTTTCGATACCAACGTGGCACGCTTGAAAGGAGCGATTAAGACCAAGGATAAAAGCAACGCTTTGATGGAGGTCAGTGAAGCCCTCGAGCACTGGAAAGACCTGGGGCGCTAAGACCAAGACTCTAGCTCCTAATCAATTTTCTGCTAGCTAAACTATTTTCATTTTTTCTACTACTTAATAGTATTTGTTCATGCAAATTTAACCTAGCATTTCACATATTGAGAAGCCCTACTTTCTATTCATATTGTAATCCGGATCTCTCGTTTATTGTCCACTTGCGAAAAAGCTTCTCAGTCTATCAGATATCCTCTTGATTATAGATTAGTTTCTTAGGCCTTGTTCATAGAACAGTCTCTTATAAAATTGTCATAACACGCTATTTTAAAGCGTATTCACCTATAGGATATCAACTTTTTATTTTTACCTCTAGTTAATTTTACCTTATTCAAACTAAAAGAGCCCAAAATCTATAAAACGACGTAAAAAAGGATGCCGGCCTATTGCCAGCATCCTTTTAAATGCAATCCTTAATATGCGATCCATTTCATGGGTTAATGGTTATGTACTTTAAGCTATCCGCTTTATAGTGGCGATGTTTCCTTTGCCTTCTTTTTTAAGTCCAAGGAAAATACCTATTGCTCCTGCTCCACCAAACAATAAGCCTTTTAATAGGTTCTCGATGATTACAGCCCTATATTCCGGTTCTTCCTGAACTAACAATATATGGGTATCTATTACATCCTTGAATTCAAAATTGGTATAGCCGTCTTCTTGTAGTAGTTTATTTAGTTCAACAGTATCTCCAATAAATTGAGCGGCAAAGACGACTACAATGACCAAAAAAAGCACTATCCATGCTTTAGCCTTACCCGGCTTGCCACCCATAAGCTCGTAACCTTTTTGAGAAGCAAAACCAATAAGAACGCCTAAAATCGCAACGACATATCCAACGAGGTAGACAATCAACCATGGAATAGCCCCTACAATACCACCAATGAGCGCTCCGATAAACCCGCGGCCATAATTCTTCTTTTCACTGTGGAACTCTTTAGAGGCCTGCTCGATTTTCTGGCTAAAGCTTTCAATGCAGCCATTATGCATGGAAACAACAGCTTCATTTACCTGAACCTTTTCTGTTCCACCTGTGAGGTTACAATACCAGCATACCTCACATCCTGGGATGCCCAGCTCCCGAATCAACCTAATTCCATCATTCATAAGTCTTGTCAGAGTTTCGTCAATAGCCTTTATATTCTGAACCGAGATGCTCACATGGGAGGGGTGAATAGAGTATTCCACTATTCCGTACTCTTTTTTGTTTTTTTCAATGAATTCCACAATTTGATTCGTACGTGGATCATCTCCTGGGAGCGCTATCCCGATCATGAGATTTTTTTGTTCGTTGCTATCACTTAAGGTGATGCTGTAGCCTTGATAATCACCAAAAAAGCGATTGTTCTTGTTCTCGAAACCTAGCGAAGCTGCTAAATCTTTCAAGTTCTTACTTGCCATAAACGATTTTCTCCTTTAATTAAGTTAATATCAATGGAGCTAGAACTATGAAGTAGCCGAGACGTCGAAAAAATATGAATTATGGAAAAAAAGACCGCATACATATATTGTACGCGGTCTTAGATTTACGGTCAATTACTTATTTTTCAGATTAAACCAGGCAGCCAGTCCGGGATATTCAGCCACCTCACCCAGCTCTTCTTCAATTCTGAGAAGCTGGTTGTACTTGGCGACACGGTCGGTTCTTGAAGGCGCACCGGTCTTGATCTGTCCAGAGTTGGTGGCTACTGCGATATCAGCAATGGTAGCATCCTCGGTCTCACCGGATCTGTGAGAGGTAACGGCGGTATAACCGGCACGGTTGGCCATTTCAATAGCCTCAAGAGTCTCGGTGAGAGAACCGATCTGGTTAACCTTGATGAGGATGGAGTTGGCAACACCCATATCGATACCTCTCTTGAGGCGCTCGGTGTTGGTTACAAAGAGGTCGTCACCAACAAGCTGAACCTTCTTACCGAGCTTATCGGTAAGGAGCTTCCATGCTTCCCAGTCTTCCTCGGAAACACCGTCTTCAATGGAGATGATAGGATACTTGTTGCACATATCTTCCCAGAAACCAACCATTTCTTCCTTGGTCATCCACTTGTCGGTTTTCCACCAGTAGTACATACCTTCCTTGCCATGAGCCTTTGCTTCTTCATACATTTCAGTAGCAGCGGCGTCAATAGCAATGCGGAACTGTTCGCCGGGCTTAAAGCCAGCCTTGACAACGGCTTCAAGGATTACCTGGATAGCCTCTTCGTCAGACTTAAGGTTAGGAGCAAAACCACCTTCGTCACCTACAGCGGTGGAATAGCCCTTGCTCTTTAATACGCTCTTTAAGTTATGGAATATTTCTGCACACCATTGGAGGGCTTGCTTGAAGCTTTCAGCGCCTACAGGCATGATCATGAATTCCTGAACAGTTACAGAGTTGTCAGCGTGCTTGCCGCCATTGATGATGTTCATCATAGGAACAGGCAGAGTCTTAGAATTGGTTCCTCCAATGTACTGATAAAGAGAAAGGCCCAAAGACTCAGCCGCTGCTTTTGCCGTTGCCAAAGAAACACCCAGAATAGCGTTGGCACCAAGCTTACTCTTGTTGGGTGTTCCATCAAGAGCGATCATGGTTTTGTCAATAAGAATCTGGTCGAAAACATTCATACCTACGATTTCGGGGGCAATGACATCATTGACATTGTCAACAGCCTTTTGTACGCCCTTGCCAAGGTAACGACCCTTATCGCCATCACGCAATTCGACAGCCTCAAAAGCACCGGTTGATGCTCCGGAAGGGACAGCCGCACGGCCAATAAATCCGCCTTCAACAATGACTTCAACTTCAACTGTGGGGTTTCCGCGGGAGTCAAGAATTTCTCTTGCAAATACACTTTCAATTTCGAGATATTGTTTCATATAATAAACTCCTTTCTATTGTTTGTTAAATTAATAACCACATATTAGCATACATGAAGCGGGCTAAAATGTAAAGGTGGTATATGGCACAATCCTTGGTATCACATATTTTTTACATTGAAAGAGATATCTATACCCTTCTAAGGGAGACATAATAATTCTTGCCAAAATAAAAAAGGAGAGGGGTCACGCTGGATCCCTCCCCCCTATAAACTCTTAGTCTTTTATGACCTTACGAATCGTCTTGTAGGTTAAAAATACAATGAGAGCATTCGTTCCGGATTTAATAAGATTAAATGGAATGAGTATGGGAATAATACTGGCCTTAACAGACTCAAGGCTCAAGCCCCAGAAATTAACGGATATAATGAGATTGGTAGGAATCATGATCGCAGTCATTGAGAGGCAGCCGAGGATCAAGGCAATAAAAGCGCCTTTATGGGTTTTGTGATATTTATAATAGACGGAGGATACTGTCACCAAGGTTCCTGTGGCAATGGCATGCATTATAAAACCAATCACCCCAGAGGATGCACTCACTGTCAAGGCTTGAATTAAAGCTGCAATAAGGGTGATAATAATCCCGGCGGCAGGGCCATAGATGAATCCTCCAATCAGAATAGGGACATTGGCTGGTTCGTATTCAAGCCATGGGGCTGCGGGGAAAATCGGAAAGCGGATAAGCAGCATAAGAACCAAGGATAATGCGGCTAGAACAGCCATGGTACACATTTTTCTGACCCCGATCTTCATAAAAACAAACACTCCTTTAAATTTGTTTTTACAATACAACCTGAGACTAGATGCTTAAAAAATGCATAAAAAATTCCCCGAAGCAATCTCAGGGGAACGAAAATAGTCCTAACGTTATCATCTTCTTTCATCCAGACTTTACTGTCGGCTCCGGAATCTCACCAGATCTGCTTTCGCTCGCGGGCTAATGGACTTAACCACATTACCGCCGGTAGGGAATCGCACCCTGCCCTGAAGATTGTATTGTATTCAATTAATGCTATTATACATCTGCTAAGGTAATTGTCAAGAGGAGACTTTTAGTAAACCTTAAGTGCAAAGACGGGACATGAGCTTGCACAATAGCCGCACAAGACACATCTGTCCGCTTTGATGACCAGCTTTCCTTCTTTTAAAACCAGGGCTTGCTGTTTACAGCGCTCCTGACATTTACCGCAGCCCTCACACCAGAAATCCACATGAAGAGCCTTTTTGTTTTCGGGTTGATAATCCCCCACAAGCTCTCCGGCATGCTGCAAATCATTAAACAAAGCGACATTCATCCGAACCTCCTCCAGGCTCTGCATGCCCACGGCGATGGAGTGGAGAAATGGAATGGAGGCGACATACTCCAGACACTCTTTAAAGGAATGAAGCAGATTTCCGCCTCCAAAGGGCTTCATCCCATAAATAGCCTTTCCTTTATGGTACGCTTGCTCCAGAGCCAAAAGCATCTGTTCCATACTTCCGTCACATATCCCCAGCCCGGCTTTGTTGGTAATCGGGTGAATGACTTCAATTTCAGGCATATTCAGTGAGGCCTGGACAGCGGCAATATGATGGGTTGAGAGCCCCACCGCCTTAAGAACACCCTGCTGCTTAAGCTCAAGATAGTATTCCAAGGCTTCCCAGTGACCACGAAGGGTATGCTCACTTTCCTGCTCATGCATGAGAAAGAGGTCCAGGCTGTCCAGCTTAAGTGATGTCAGGGCCTTATCCACCGTTCTTTTTGCATCTTCCCGGGAATAGGCGTAGGACTTTGAAGCAATGACGGGGCGAAGGCCTGTCAGTTCCATGGCACGTCGAATAGGGCCGTAGGTTTCATAAAGATCGGCAGTATCTATAAAGTTAACACCTAGGCGAAGCGCTTCAGCAATAATCTCTGCCCCTTCTTCCACACTCAGATTCTTCTGAAGCGGGCCAATAACCAGACCACCGAAGCATAGCCTTGACACCATAATACCCGTGCGTCCGAGCTCCCTGTATTCCATCTTGCTCCCTTTCCCTAATTATCAAAAGATAAGTCTCTTAAGTTTATCCTTTAAAGGTAAGCTTTATATCCAAAACGCAAATAAGGTCTGTCAGATAAACTCAGTCATAAGAAAACCCGCTTGTTTAGCGGGTTTTATAAGACTTACATTTTCTTAGTTTTCACTTAAATAAAATTTGACGAGCTCTTCTAAAATCTCATCCCGCTCCAACCTTCTGATCAGGCTTCTGGCATTATTATGACTGGTGATGTAGGTAGGATCGCCTGACATAATATAGCCAACAATTTGGCTAATCGGGTTATAGCCCTTTTCGTTCAGCGCCTCGTACACCTTTTGGATGATTTCCCGGGTTTGGTTGGTCTTGTCATTATTAAAGTCAAATTTCATTGTCCCAGAATACATTAACAATCACCAGCTTCCTCTATCCGACTTAATCCTATAATACTTTTTGTTTATCATTATATTAATATATAAAGGGCATTAAATCAAGTTATGACACAAAACAGAAACCACATTGTAAGATTAGACCACGCTTCCCCTCATTCGTTCCCCTTCAACAGACATAAGCCTGATGTCTATTATTTCCCCGGAATTTCGGTTTTCAACCTCTACAGCCACTGGAATATAATTGGCAGTAAGCCCCTCCATGTCATTCTGGCTGTCTTTAATGGGTTGTTCAAGCAGGATGGGCATTTCCTTCCCTAAGAATTGGCTGAATATCTTTTCTCGTTGCTTTTCGGCTAGAGAGATCATTTGTCTACTTCTTTGTTCCTTAACCGTAGCATCCACCTGATCAGGATAGCGAGCCGCCGGAGTGCCCTTTCGAGGGGAGTACTTAAATACATGAGCCCATAGGAAATTCATTTCCTCACAGAACCTATAGGATTCCATGAAATCCTCTTGGGTTTCACCCGGGAAGCCCACCATGATGTCGGTGGTAAGGGTCACATCGGAAAGGTGCTCTCTCAAGGCCTTGGCGATGTTTCGGTAATCCTCCGGCGTATATTTTCGGTTCATTCTTTTTAAGGTCTTTTCACAACCACTTTGGAGAGAAATATGAAAATGGGGACAAAGCTTAGGAAGGCTCTTTATGCCCTGTATAAAATCCATAGTCAGGAAGAGGGGCTCCAATGAGCCCAGGCGAATTCTTTCAATACCTTCTATGGCATGAATCTCTCGTATAAGGTGAGCCAGCCCGGTTCCCTTATGATCATCCCCATAGGAGGTTAAATGAATTCCGGTAAGAACCACTTCCTTGTATCCTCTTTGGGCAAATCTCCTGGCCTCATGGAGCACATCCCCCAAGTTCCGGCTTCTCACCGGACCCCGAGCATAGGGTATGATACAGTAGGAGCAAAACTGGTCACAACCGTCCTGAATTTTTAAAAACGCACGTGTGTGGCCTTCAAAGGTTTCTACAGGTAGCTCTTCAAATTCCGATAGGCTTTTCCTTTCATTGACCAGCCTGACGGGTTCGCTATCCTGCACATTTTCTACAAGCTCGACAATCTGATGCTTTCTATTGTTTCCAACCACAAGATTAACACCTTCAATTTTGGCGGCTTCATCCGGGGAAACCTGTGCAAAGCATCCCACCGCTGCGATGATAGCCTGGGGATTCATGCTGTGGGCACGACGGAGCATCTGCCGCGACTTTTTGTCACTCATACTGGTAACCGTACAGGTATTGACTATATAGGCATCGGCGTATTCACTTTCGGAAACAATTTCATAGCCCGCCTTTTGAAACAACCTCTTCATTCCTTCTGTTTCCGCCGCATTAACTTTACAGCCGAGGGTGATAAACGCTACCTTCCTTTTTTCTGCCATTCTGTCTCACTTCCCTAAAAATGTTACATACCCTACATAAAGTCTTAACACTTTAACCATTGACTATGGGGTTCCATGGTAATAAACTATTAATTGTGTTGATTGCATTATAAACACTGAAAGGCGGTGTAAAAAGCCAATGAAAACATTCAACATTTTACTAAAATCCATTAATGATGTGAAGGATTTTGTTAACATCGTAAACAAGTATGATTTCGATGTTGATCTCACATCCGGT
This sequence comes from Verrucomicrobiota bacterium, assembly GCA_023430565.1. GTDB lineage: Bacteria > Verrucomicrobiota > Verrucomicrobiia > Opitutales > Opitutaceae > Opitutus. The sequence goes on along the minus strand of JAEZAD010000194.1, from coordinate 23,327 downwards.
CGGTATATTGTTGACGCTAAATCCATTATGGGGATTTTTAGCCTGGATCTTTCAAAACCTATCAAGGTGGAAGTTCACAACGATAATGCCGACGACTTTGTCAACGAGATTAAGGGAATCATCATCGATTAACCCTTCTTCTCCTCTTTTTAGCGAAAGTATAAGCCTTGGCTAAAGCCTGGGCTTTTTTGTTTTTCTTAAAGGATAATCAGGCCCAGCACCGCTGACAACAAAATAATCAGGATGGTATCCATTTTAACTACTACTGCCGCTATGATGGACAGGACAAAGACAGCGAATGCTCCTGGATTGATAAAAAGAGGAAGCTCTAGATTTACAAAGGATTCATAGGCAAAGAAAATTGCCGCTGAGGCTATAAAAGCTACCGTTACAGGTCGTATCCCCTTCATACAGGATTCAACCAACCGGCTTTCTTTAAATTTCAGGATAAAATGGGCCACAATAACCACCAGAATCAAGGAGGGTAATGAAACCCCAAGGGTAGCCGTTACTGAGCCCCAGAAGCCACCCACACGGTAACCTACATAGGTTGCAGCGTTTACTGCAATAGGCCCGGGGGTCATTTGTGAGATGGCCGCCATATTGCCGAATTCTTCTGCGGTAATCCACCCAAGGCTTAAAAGCTCCTTCTGAATCATGGTCAAAATAGCATAGCCACCGCCAAAACCAATCAAACCCACCTTAAAAAATACCAGAAATAGATTAATTAATATCATTCTTTACTCTCCTTATCCCATAGTAAAGATAACCCAACAGGGCTCCGGCCAGAACAATGTATACAATTCCTATGTCAAATATCGCCGCCAGAACAAAAGCCACAACCGCAAGAATGATACCGAAGGCATCCTTCAAGGCTTTCCTTGCCAGATTGACCACCGATACGGCAATGACACCGGCAACGCCGGCCTTAACCCCAGTCAATGCTTTATTGACCCAAACATTCCCGCTTACGGTGGGAAAGAGTATGGCAATAAATAAAATGGTGATGAAAGAGGGGAGAATGACTCCAAACGCGGTAAAGATTGAACCCACCAGCCCCGCAACGCGGTATCCTACATATATGGCTGAATTGATGGCTATTACCCCTGGTAGAGACTGGGAGATAGCAAAAGCATCAATGATTTCCTCTTTATTAATATAGCCTTTTTTATCTACTATCTCCCGCTCTATGACCGGAAGCATGGCAAGTCCGCCTCCGATAGTAAAAGCACCTATCTTAAAGAAAGTTATAAATAGATCCAGAAGTATTTTGAACTTGTTCTTTTCGCTCTTCTTATTTGCCACGTTGATGCACTCCTCATTTCTGCTGAACCAGAGGTATTATAGCATACTTCTATCATTCCTCCAAATGGTGATTTTTTATGATTTGCTCCATTTCATTGACGCGCTTTTTATAAATCATCAGCCTGGAGTAGATGCTCCATACGGTAAAGACAAGGAGAATACCGAATAAAGAGCCCATAATATCCAGCTTTACATCAAACCACTGAGGGGTCCGTCCTGAAATAAAGATTTGTCGGTATTCGTCTAAAAGGGCCATCAGACAGCATAGTCCCAAAGATAATAAGGCGGAAACCCATTTCTTACGTAGGATCAAAATAAAAAATGCCCCCATCGTTAAGCCTAAAAATGCAAACTCTAGAAAATGCCCCAGCTTACGCAGGATTGCGTTTAAGGTACTTCTCCAGAAGACATCTTCTCTCCTTATTGTGAAATGGCTGCCAACAAAGTTCTCAATCTTTTTAGCCACCCAGCGGCTTAATTCGTTGGACTCTTCCCCCGTTTTCCCGGTAAACAAGACAATTATAAGAACGGAGGCTATTAAAAAAATCAGGGTCATTATTTTAAAGATAAGTTTTTGCCTTTTATCCATTTACAATTTACTCACCCATCTAAGGAATATTAGCATCCCCCTATTTTATCACACATTATTGGCCATCCCTTTTGATTGACCCAAAATTTCACCTATGTTATGATAGATGCAATTATAACATTTTTTACCTACATTGACCAATCTTATAAATTTCAATAAATTAAGGTGCGCCATGAAGAAATTATGTGTTTGGGGTCTCATTCTCACCCTCTCCATTTCCCCACTTTTCAAAGGGCTTTTCTTTCCTCTTGAAGCTTCCCTCTTCTTAGCGGTGATTGCTTTATTCGCGGTTCTCTATTTTCTGGCCAAGCTATCCTTAAAGGAGCCCCTTTATTTTAATCCTTGGCTTACTATCCCCGCCGCGTTACTGATTGTAGCCTATGGATTGAGTTTTATCAGTGCCGTGAATATGCGCGAGAATATCGAGGCCATCATTCAATATACTGAGTATTTTGTTGTATTCGTCATCCTTTATGATTATTTCCGAGATAAGAAAGAATCCCTTGGAGCCTTTCTCATGGTTCCAACAATTCTTTCAGGATTTACAGCCGCAGTCATTGGTCTTGAAGCTCTAACCAAGGCCTTCCCCCTATTAAACGACACCTTGCATGAGGACCGAGTGGGATCAACCTTTCAATACTATAACGCTTCAGTCATCTATTTTATTATTTGCCTTATCTTCACGCTCACATTAATGAATACCCTCAAGAGCAGAATCCTCATCCTACTTCTTTCAGGGGCTGCCAACACATTGCTGTTGGCCACGCTTCTCACGGGGTCAAAAGGGGGATATCTGGTTGGAGGGGCTGCATTGATCCTAGTGGTCCTACTTCAACCTAAGGGCCATAGAATAAGAACCTTCGGTTACTTGCTGGCCGCAGGCCTACCTGCCGTTCTTTGTATGTCCAAAGTTCAAAAATTGACCGGATCCCTGGATTATGTTTCACTCACCCGGTGGGTGGTCATTTCTTTTGTTATGACTCTCCTTTTGGCTTTTGTTTTTGAAAGCCTCCGTAAAGCCTTGGCAGGAAAGAAGATCAGGCCGCTCTTGGTCATTATGCTTACTGTTCTGGCCATCATCCTTACTCTCCTTAGCTTGTTTGTGTTCAGAGATAAGATCTTAAGCCTGATACCACAGAACATTCTGGAGCGCTGGGAAAATTTCAATTTTGACAATACCAGTTTTCGCTATCGTTTAGACTTCGACAAGGATGCCCTGAAGCTCATCCAAAAGTATGGCTTGTTGGGCCTCGGTGGAGGGGGATGGACAGCTCTTTATCAGAGTGTCCAAACCTGGTTTTATACGGCAAAAGCAGTGCACAATCACTACTTTCAGGTTTTTGTGGAAGCAGGGATACTCGGGTTTATCTCATTTTTTACCCTGGTATCCATTGGTCTGTGGTTCTTGATAAGGTCTCGATATAAGACCAATGTTACCTGGAACAAGGTACAAATCACAGGCGTTTTATGTGCCTTTCTTGCCCTTTCCACCCATTCAGTCATGGATTTTGAGTTATCCTACCCGTCCATTGCCTTGATTTTCTGGGCCATGCTCTCCTATGCTGCCATTCAACACACTAGCGGTAAAGAAGAGAAGCAGCCTGCAAGAGCTGAACCACCGAAAGCAAGGCACAGCCTCTCCGTCCTGAGCCTTGTGCTTGTTTGTTCAGGTCTCTTTTCAGTAAATACCCTCTACAGCATGGCAGCATACCATGCTCACCAGGGCCAAAGTGCCTTGGAAAATAAAAGGTATGAAAATGCGCGAGTTTACTACGAAGAAGCGTTACGACTTGACCCTATCAATTCAGGCTATACCTTCCAATTGACAAAGCTCTATAACTTCTTTGCAGAAAACCATAGCAATCAAGAGACCTCCGTCCAATGGCGAAGGGGAGCGCTTGAGCTGGCTAAACGTAGTGTTACCTTGAACCCTTACTATCCCACCTACTATGAGATCCTGACTAAAACCTATTTTTATTCTGGTATGCCCATCGAAGCCTTGAAAAGTGCCCAAGATCTCATTACCTATCAGCCCTGCAACAGCGCAAATTATGAGTTGCTGTCAAAGGCCTATCTGGAGTCGGGGAAATACTTTCTGAGCCAAAACAGTATTGATCAAGGAAAAGCTCTTCTGCAAGAATGTGTAGATGTGGAGGACATGCCTTATGCCAGCAAGCATAGACTAACAAGCTATACAAAAGAAGCACTTTCGCTAATGGCTGAAGTCGAATAATATTTTTGTGAATGTTGCAATATTATTACAAATAACTTATAATAAATGGTAAACAAGGAGGTAATGTTCATGAAGAAAACAATTGCTGTTTTAATGACCTGCCTATTCATTTTGAGCAGCTTATGTATTGCAACTGCCGAAACAGTTGTTTCATATACCTATGACGAAGAGATCACAGAAATAAAGGATAGTGATACGCCCGAATCGGCCCCCATGGAGATCGTGTCAGATGATGTAATTCCTCAGGCCGCTCCTGAAATTCTGCCCCAGACCGGCGGCATCCCTATAGAAGCGTTTTATGGACTGGGAATTGTTTTTATTCTAGCTGCAATTGTGATTTCAAGGCGGAAGGCCCCAAAAGCAGAAGTGAAATAAAGAATTTCATATGAATAGGCATATATACAGCTTAGAATACTAATATTTATAATACAGCCAATGCTTTTGGCATAATACTGTAATGCAAATATAGTCCTATGGCTGTTTATACAATTTGGGGTTCTATTTGTGAAATATTAAAACCAGAATCACTAGTTTTATTTTACTTAAATTGAGTGACATTGGATACAGTATTATTCCTCAGATACACAATTCATCTATGATATAAGATAGACAAACTGGGCCCTGTTCTCATATAATCCCAGTGGTTCAGTTTCGCGATGCTAGTTGCACTTATCTCTATCATTCCCAGGTTTGTTTAGATGTGATGTGATACTTTGTAAAGGAATAAGCTTTAGTCTTCTAATGACATAGATTTTTCTATTGATATGTTTAATATTCTTTACTATGGCACCGAAGTAATTAAGGTCAAACCCATGCACTTTGTATTGGGATCTCATAGCTATAGCCCATATTATTAGTTGAAATAAATGAGGATATTTATAGATGTTTCGATACCTATTTAGGATTTGAAGATATCCGTTGATAGTTGGGAGCCTTTCTGTAGAAAAATAATCAAGAAAATTCGACATGAACTTCTCAACTGTTTTTTTATCCATAGTATAATACAGCTCCGGAATATTTATTCCAAAAAACTTCTTAATTACACAGAAGAGAAGATTTCCAAATTCATAAAATTCCATTGTTTTTAGAGTCTCTGCTATATACATCCAATCCAGGTTGCTCTCATTAGATTTTATTATTAGCGCCATTTCATATAAATGCTTTAGCCGAGTCCCATAGTAAGTAAAGTGCGCAGCAAAATGTATAATTTGATTAATTAGCTCATCACTCGGACAGAGAGCATTGAATTCTATTCCTTCCCAACTTAATGAATTTTTATTCAGCCAAATATGTTGGTACCATTCTTCAGTTGCTCGTTCCCCAAGATAACCCGAATGGATCAGATGGCTATGCAGTTCTATAGGTATGTGGCCTCTCTTAACAAATTTGACATGCATTGGATGATAATCGTCATCATCTTCTTGCACATAACCATTGATAGAAAGTATCTTTTTTGCATCTTCCCACTCTGATGGATAAATAAAGAGATCAAGATCTTCCATAAATCTATATTCAGGGTATTGATAAAAGCGAGAAATGGCTAACCCTTTTATAATAATGGGATTAAGCGATGCCTGTTTGAATACACTAATAATATAGCTAATTTGTTGAATAAACAAAAGATTGGGCATAAGTCTTTTATTTATATAGGTTGTCCAGTCTTTATATATATTTTGAGCTTCAGAGTTGCCATAGGACAATTTACTTGCTGTCGGATACAGTATTCCTTTACAACTATAAGTACTGATTTTCTGATAAAGCTCTTGATTTATTTTATCCACCAAAAAATCCTCAGCACCCTTACCATTTATAGAACGGCTTAATAGCTCTAAAAGTATAGCTTGGCTTTTGTCCACAATTTCTCCTTTTATTGGATACTATTATTTTTCCCCAAGGATCTATATACTTCTGCGAAGTCTATCATAAAACTGTTACTACTAAAAACATTATTCTCCGATGTCGATGCAATTACTATGGGCCTTCTATCAGTGCTATACTTATTTTCTGTAATTATGGCATTATCAGATATTACTGATTCCTTAAGCCCGTTAAGTGTCATGGCATACCCATGAAAAGGCTTCCCCGTAATACTGGGTATACTTACCTTATTGTTTTTTATGTTTGATCTACTCACTTCTCTTGTTAGTATTCCATATGAACCCGAGTTTTCAATAGAGTTATCATTGACTTCTGACTCGTTTAGATTTGATAAAAGCATGCCCTCGGCTACAGAATTTGTAATGGTATTATTCTTAATAACTGCATCATATACACCATATTTTTTGTCGCTATAGGTGACTGAATAAGTGTATATTCCCGTACAACAATTATCGATTGTGTTATTAGTGACCGTGACTTTCCTAACAGCCCGAAGTGCTATCCCACTACCTTTGGTATGATTCTTTATAATGTTATTAGTTATGGTTATATTTTCATGATACCCTTCCTTCATACCATAAATTGATATGGGTTCAGAGTACTCTGCCCCATCAAAATAGTTATTATTTATTGTTATATTACTTGATGGATACGACGCAGTTAAAATACCACAATCAATGTTAATTAATTCATTGCTATCAATTGTTATATCTTTTGAGTTTTTCAAGCAGATGCCCAAATACCAATTGTTTTGCAGCACACAATCGCTGATAGTAACATTTGATGAATTTTCAATCCATACAAGAACGACTCCCTCGTGGGTGTTACCAGGAATGACCGGTTTATTGCCATCAAACACTACATTGCTAATACTTGTCCCACTTTCACTGTACATGATTCCATCCCAGGTTTTACAACTTGGGTCCGCCTTAAGTATACTATTCTCGCCCTCGCCTACTAGTGAAACATTCTTTTTCAATACTAAGTTTCTGACTGAATAGATACCTCCTGGCAGGAATACAGTTTTATTTTCATTGGATGAGGCAAAATTAATGGCTGCTTGAACTGCGTTGGTATCATTATTTATTCCATCACCTTTTGCTCCAAACATTTGGGGTGTAACACCTATAGTTGCTGACAAAGCAATCCCCTCATCCAAAATATACACATCTGTATTATAGTATGATTGCCCTAAAGCCAGTGCTACAAATACTATTAGGCATATAACAAGTATGCGCTTAGCATAATTAATCCTATTAATACTGATCCCTCACTAACGAATACAATTTTTGTATACATTTAAAGTCCTAATAGTAATATCTTCCCAGTTGTACTTTTCCAAAACAAAATCTTTCACTCTTTCTTTGATGCTGTAAACAAGATCTGTATTGCTCACTAAAGCGTTCATCTGAGCTATCAAATCATCAATATCAGCTTTTTTAAAATGATAACCCATATTACTTATTACGTTTATGTTTTCTGGTATATCACTTGTCAAACAGCAATTTCCATAGCTCATAGCCTCAAGTAAACTAATCGGTAATCCTTCGATATCGGAGGGTAAAACATAAAAATAAGCATTACTATAAAGTTCCTCTAATTCTCTTCCCGATACATAACCTGTAAATATTATATTAGGATTATTTTCTGCTAAACAATGTAGTTCTTCTTCATAATCATTGCTATGGCTGGAGCCTCCTGCGATGACAAGCTTTTTATCTGTTTTAGCTTTCTTATAAGCTTGGATAAGGTAGTGAGCACCTTTTTCCGGCACGAGCCTTGCAAGGAATAAAATGTAGTTATCTCTCTCAAGGTTATATTTTACCTTGATTGTATCCGGCTCAATGATATCATGTTTTTCCGCTCCATTAGGGATAAAAACGGTTTCAATTCCGTATTTTTTATCATAATAATCTACTAGATTCTCTGAGACATTTATGGTTAGGTTAGCAAACTTTACAGAGGCATATTCTCCAAACTTCAAATATCGTGAAGCAAAACCTCCCCATTTTCCTCGCTGCCAATCAAGCCCATGTACAGTACAAACAACCTTTTTTCCAAATATCCTTGGTATAAACGAAAGAGTAGCCGGCCCTAATGCATGATAATGAAAAATATCACACCCGGAGAATAAAGCTTTGATTGTTGAAGTAAATGTGTGAGTTATTGCATCCAGATGTTTCGAATGTATATATGGTGAATACTTAATATTTATGCCTTTGTACATTCGAACCTGTTTCTCGCTGCAGTAACCTTTTCGGCAATATACATCTACTTCGCAATCCATCTCCACAAGTCGCTTCGAAATCTCCTCGACGTGCACTTCAATTCCACCTGACCTTGATGGAATTCCTTTTTGGCCGATCATGGCGATTCTCATAGATTACCCTCTTAAGCTCCAATAAAATTATTTTCTTTTAAAGAATATCCACCTTTGATTTTATGCTTCAAAATCCACCATGCCGGAATCCATATTCTTTGATGCATTGCTGGAGATACACTTCCAATCATCCAGCAGTTCTTCGGACATTTTTTTACCATTTCCCTAACCTCTTTAGCACGCTCTGAATTCCAGATTTCTACCCAACTCTTTTCATTGAGATTGCCCATGGACATCCTCTCAGTGCTTCCATTGCACGGCAACACATGTCCAAAGGGGTCGACAAAAAAACCGTTAGTACCCATATCGCACGGTAAATACCGTTTATTACCATAGATATAGTTAATTAATCCATGATTAAAATAAGCCCTGAACCACTTTTTCGGGGATTTTGACTTCAATAGCTCATTTATCAGTTCTTCAAATGCGTGAGCAACTTTAGCCTTATCTTCTATTATGTTATCTACTTTTCTGAAATAAAAAGAATTATGTAGGGTAGCTGTGGCAAACTCCATACCCATTTCATCCGACATTTGATATAGTGGAACTAGATCATGAGCATTAGTTTCCTGAACAGTACAGCCGAAGCCTATATCTTTATGGCCTTTCTCTACCAATTTTTTAAGTGTCGTATAGCCTCTATTGAACCCATCCGGAATGCCTCTTATCTTATCGTTTGATTCTTTTAAACCCTCAATACTTATGCGGATACCGATTTCGGGGAACTCATCGCATAATGATAGTATTCTGTCAGTAAAAAAACCGTTTGTTGATATAACAATTCTGTTAGTCTTCTTATATAGCTCCCTGACTATATCACTTATGTCCTTACGTATGAACGGTTCACCACCTGTAATATTAGTAAAAGCCATTTCCGGAAGCTTTTTGATTAAATCCAATTTAAGTTCTTCTTCAGGCTTAGTTGGATCCTTAAAACAATCACACATATTGCAACGAGCGTTGCACCTATAGGTGATAATCACAGAACCATACAGTTTTCTTTTCGGCATTATTATTGACCTCCCGTTAAATAAAAATTCGGAGACTCGGCTGTAAATACGTTAAGTAGCACAGCTTGTCTTACTAATTGGCCATATGCATTTTTAAAGCTGTTTGGTAAATTTTCATTAATTCATCATAGTAAATCTTTATTGAGAATTTCTCAATTTTTTCTAGACATTTCTTGCTGAAACTAGCTAATAGACTTCGATTATTATAAAGCAGCTTAATTTTCTCAATTAATTCTTCTACATTTCCGGGTTCAAACAATAGCCCATCTACATTATCTTCGACCAATTCCGGAATTCCACCTATATTGGCCCCGATAACGGGGGTTCCATACATTTGCGATTCTAATATTGACATTGGACAGTTCTCAAACCATTCCGAAGGATACAAAGTGAATAATGCCTCACTAATAAGCTTTTTTAATTCTGGCCCTGATTTGAAGCCCAAGTACTCAATATTACTTCCTGTTATACTCTCCTTGAGATCCCCATCACCTGCTATCTTGAAAGAAACTTCTGGCGATCTTTTTGCAGCCTCCAACAGAGTCTTAATTCCTTTTTGAGCAGATAATCTCCCAAAATATAATACATAATTACCTTTGGCGATAGAACTATCTAAACTAGCTTCAAGGCTAATAAAGTTATGTAAAACATGAATTCGATCAGGGTTCTCACCAAATTCTACAAACTTGTTTTTTAAGAATATGGTGGGTGAAATAAAAGCATCAATAAGCTGTTCATAAGTTCTTAGCTTGTGGTATAACCATCCTTCAAAAGAAGCAAAAACACTTTTTATTAGAGAATTGTGTATACATCTATGTTTTACGCAAGAGTAGTATTTATAGCCCTTGCATGCCTCACAGACCTTCATGTCATGTTCCAGGTACATCATATGATTGGGGCATACAAGCTGGTAATCATGCAAAGTCATAACAACTGGTATGTTATGCTTCTTTATTTCATAGAGAATGGATGGTGTAATCTGAAAATTAAAATTGTTAAGATGAATGATATCTGGTTTGATATGCATAATCAGTTTTCTGATTTTTTTCCTGGCCTCTTGCGAATAGATTATTTTAAATGGATAAAATATTTTCCTTAAGGATAAGCTTTTGAATTCAACACTGGCAACCCCGATGTTTATGTCATTAGTCACGACATTTCTTTGGTCCGTCATGCCAAAAAAATCTACCGTATGATTTTGCTGTGTTAAGTATTGGGCAAGGCCAAATATATATGACTCACTGCCTCCATTGGGATAAAGAAACTTATTTACAATTAAAACTTTCATACTCAACTCCAATATAAACTACTCTCTCGTTCAACCTAATAGGCCCTCTTGGAGAAGCATTCTATAAAAAGAGGCCTTTGAATTATCAAATGTCCACTCTTTAATAATCTCCTTTGATTTAACACCATAACGAAGCAAGCGCTCGCTGTCTTCAAACATTATTTTTAACTGATTACTGAGTTCTTCAGGATTATTGTAGTCGAAAGTAAAACCATTTTCATTTTCTTTAATCAAATCCATTGATGCACCTGCACCTTTAGAGCACAGAACAGGCAAGCCCGCTGCCATCGCCTCATTAACCACTAATCCCCATGCTTCATGTGTTGTGGGGAAAACGAATAAATCTGAAACCATATAGTGTTTAAATACCTCAGTTGGGTTCGGTATGTTACCTGTAAAAATTGCATTTATCCCATAACTTTTTGCCTTTTCTTCAAGCTTTAAACGCTCAGGACCATCTCCCACAATCATAATGGTATATTGCTCGTTATTTTGTATTAGTTTTACTGCATCAAATATTAGTCCGACATTTTTCAAATCAATAAGTCTGCCGACACATAATAGGACATGTTTATCATCGCTAATATTGTATTTTTCCTTCATTAACTGTCTTATATGTTGTCTATCCTGATATATATGGTCAATCTTATGAATGTCAACGGTTAAATATTGATTATAAATTTTATTCGCATCATAACAGTAGTTTTTTTGGAAATATAATTTACTAACTGTCCCATTTGCAAATATAGCCTTCGCTTTCTTAACAATAGTTCGAATAATAAAATGCTTCAAGAAGTTGGTTTTCGCTCCTATTTTCTGTGGCTGTATTCCATCAAAAAGCAGTATGTATTCTTTTTTATAGATCCTGCAAAGTATGCTTAAGACGAAATAGGAGAACTGTTCATAGCCACCTATGATAATTAAATCATTTTCTTTTATTATTTTAATAAGACCCGTGTTCAAGGAAAAATTGAAATCTTGATACTTAAAGAGATAGTACTGCTTTAGATAAACCTCTCTTGCTTTGCTCTCTTGATCAAAGTTCCAATCTCTTGCACCTCTCTTATCTGAATAATATATTGTTAAGTTGATCCCCTCTAGACCTTGAAAACAATTCATTTGCTGCGTTCTATAAGGCGCAGGACTATTAGTTATATAACCTATATTCATTCTATCGTTCCTTCTTATTTAGAATTCGCTCTATATAAAACTTTAGTATATTATTCACAATATGTTTCCATGTAAAAGACTCACCTTGCTTCATAATATCCTTTGCAATGTAGCGATCTCTATTTAAATAAATGTATTCTAGACCCTCAAAGAATGCTTGACCACTATCTTTAATCAATACTCCATTTTTCTCGTTGATGATCTTTGCATTTTCTATTGTTTCTGTAGCGATACAAACCAAGCCATTTTGTATATATTCATAGGTCTTGGTAGGTGGCTGATGCTGAAAATAATTTTTAATTGGAACGTAGGAAACTCCTATATCATGAGACTCAAAATATTTCTGAAGGTCATTATATTTTTTTCTTCCTAAAAAAAATACATAATCATGTAAACTGAATTCGCTAATTGTATTCTGAATGATTTGTTCTTCACCAAAACTGCTATAACCTATAATAGTATAAATTGCATTTAATTCTTTTTTATGTTTAGACAAAAATAGTGCAAATCCTTTTATAGTCTCGTCAATATTCCTTTTATTAAGGGTTCCTATATAAAGCAGCCTGAAATTATTTGAGCTAAAAAGTTGCTTTTCCCCCTGTTCATTGAGCCTATCTGCTCCCAGAGGGATTATAGTTGTTTTGACCTTATTGAAGCCTAATTCATTGGATATACCTTCTGAAATAGTGGTTATATATTTAAACCTATTGGCTTCATATTTCATAAGTTTATTCTTAACTATTCGTCGTTTTTCATTGTCATCAATAGTTCCGGTTCTAATATCAATATTGATTTCTTTTGTCCTCAAAAATATAGACATTAGACTACAAAGAGGAAAATAGTTTATGTAGACTAAATCCGGATTGTTTGAATTGATCAGAGCACAAGCATCAATAATAAACTGAATTTTAAACCTGAGACCGCTTTGATATTCTCGGATGTAGTGAACTTCAATATTTTCCATCTCTATTCTATCCTGGCCCATATCAGGACATATAAAAAGAATCTGGTAGCTTTCTTTTAGGTATTCACAGTAATTGTAGAAATCAATAGTGTATCCAAATTGATCTGGTGAGACGAAAAAAATTTTTTTCATTTTTATCTACGCTTTCTTTATTCTTTTTAATAACATGCCAAAAAACCTAAACAATATTTCCTTGTTAAAAGCATAGAAGGAAATCAATGCTAGCAATGTGATCAGGACATCTATAGTAAAGTTGTTCATATAAAAACAGAGTGTAAACATGGTTGACATGAGTATAAAATAAACCAGTGCCTTGTTATCTATTTTTATATCGAAATATTTCTTTGTCTTTTTGATTCTTGTTATCCATAATATTCCATAGCATATAGACTCTGCAATCCCTGCGGCTACTAACCCTAATGGTTTTATAGTACATAATAAAAATAGTATGTTCATCAATGCTGAAATAGCGGTGGTAGATAAGGCTCCTTTTGTTTCTTTTGAACTCAAAAAACCTGTCCCATAAAACATTGCAAAGGCTTGTAAAATAGCTCCTAACATCAGAAATGGGACACAGTATAGAGCCATACTATACGATTCGTCAATCATGATCATAAAAATATACTTTGTGATTGGCATAGCAATTAAGAATACAGAAAACTGTACCTTCATAAGCATATTAAATACTTTCGAATAATATTCATTTTTGTTTATAGAATTATACTCTTCAATGGCGCTTTCTGTCCATGCCATATTAAATAATGAATTAAACGTCATAAGCAAAGAAGGGAACTTTGATGATACAGCGTATAATCCGTTTGATTCTACCCCTAGAAAGAACTTTATGATAAATCGATTAGCGCTTTGAATTAGCCACCAGGATACATCATTAGGTATTAGTGGAACAGAATATTTCAACATTTCCAGAATAGTATTCTTATTAATGAGTTTAAACTTAATTCTATGACGTATTTTAAGCTTGTATTCCAAGAATAAGAATGATGTTAATGGTGCTAAAGCATAGGACAAGAGTATACCCTTTATGCCCCATCCAAAACCTATGATAAAGATAATTGCAGTAATACCTGTCATAAAAGTTTGAATGACACCAGACAATGCGTAACAAAAATTGTTCTTAGTTCCCCGGGCCGCATATTTCCATGTATTATCAAGTAGCATACAGATCAATAATATAACGATTAAACCAAAATAATTAATTTGAGCGATTGATGCAAATATACAAAAAGGGATTAAAGATAGTGCTACACCCAAGAAAATTATAAGCAATCCATTAGTTAGTATCTTATCGGTATAGGCACTATCATCTATGATGAATCTAAAAATTGAAGTAACAGAGCTTAATGTTATGAGCGGAATAATCAGTGTAACAGCATTTAAAATTAAATCAAAAGTTCCCATTTCTAATTTATTTAAATAGTGGGTATAGAGTGGTACTAATAGAAAGGCGATAATCTTTGAAGTGATATTGCCCACCATATATAGAGCAGTATTCTTAATCAGTTTTTCTTCTTTTCCCATTAAAGACCTTCCTAATTTTATTCATACACTTGTTTGTCAGTGTAATTGCAGAATATTTTTTATAAATTAAAAAAAGAGAGCGTTTCTGCCTTAACTCCTCTAGTAATTTGTAATAATAATTGGGAAACTTCGGCTGATCAAATCCCTGCCCCAATTCAATACACTCTTTCTTTTCTTCATTGGCAATGATTTTATCTTTTATTTTTTCGTATATTTCTTCACCTGCTGAAGTATTAATGCAAACCATGCTCCGCCCTTCAAAAGAATCTTGATACTTAGGTCCCCAAAAATCACCTAAACGAATATCTGCGAAAGATCTCTTCTTGAAGGGGCATCTGTAACAGGATAGATTAAGGCACATTGGCTCTTTACAAAACATTTTATAGAAAAGGTCTTTATTTTCCTCTTCTTTATACTTCTGACCAACACTTATCTGTCGTTTCTTCCACCCTAACTTATTTGTTCTAAAAACAACAGGTGAATTTTTGTTTACATGAAATCTTTTAACAATATAGTCTAGATAACAATTCCAGAGATGATAGGACGGTACACCATAGCAAAAAAAATCAATAAAACGAGTATGACTGTTGTGCTTTTTGATTTGAAGAGCTCTCCTCATACCATAGATTTGGCAGGGCGTTCCTATAATTACCGAGTCCAATTCATTAATGATATGACCAAAAGCTTCCTGACTATTACTTTGTATGTATTTAGATCCCCTTAATTCCTGAAGCTCATCCGTTTGGAAAGACTTTACGATAACATTCTTGGCTTCCCTTTTCTCATTATCATATACAACGCCACATATACTATATCCAAGTTCATTATAGGTTTTCATTATTTCATAGGCTACTCCACCAGACGAAGACCTAGAATCCTTCTCCTTGGAATAAGCCATATATATACCTTTCTGCGCAATTGGGAAGGTATCCATGGTCATATCTATATTCTGGTTTATACATACTCTATCACATAGTCGACACCCAATGCATTTTTCTTTATCAATTGAAGGGCTGTAAAACCCGTCCCGATTTATCTCCATGGTTATTGCCTTATACGGGCAGATCACACTGCATGCCGCACATCCGGTGCAATTGTCTTGGCAAATCACTGTATATCCTGCACTCCTTTTATCGAACTTTGCAAAAACCTAAGGGAAGATGCTCTCTTTTCCTTAAGAATCTGTTCAACATCAGAATAGTTTATATCTGTGTTCATTTGGTTCATTAACTCTGTAGTATTATGGATTAATCGAGATTTTAAATTAAAAATGTCTAATATATTGATCACTCTGGAATTTTGTGATTTCTCATCCTTTTCTTTGAATCTTAAAAACGAAAAGAATTGCTTTTGAAAATTAATCGAAAAAGCAATTCCATGAAACGAGTCCGTACAGACCATAGATGCATGATAAAAAAGCGAGAGAAAGTATTGGGGAGAAACTACTGTAGTACAATCGTTTTTATATCGCCAATCTGTTATTTTATTGGCAATAATAACAATTTTACATTTCAACTTCTTTTGTACTTTTTTTATGTATTTATATACCGACGAAATATCACCTAAAACATAACATAGAATATACGGGGTCATATATACTTTTTTTTCTATTAGCCCGTACCAAACGGAAGAATCCAGTAGCAACGTAGGGTCAAGCACAATCTTTGCGTCTCGCCCTGTAAGATACTTAATTACCTCTGCACCCCTCTTTTCTCTTATAGAAAGATAATTAATTCCATTAATGAGTCTAGTATAATCTGCTTTATAGTGACTACAGATATTATTCCTACCAATACTTGGCGCATAAGCAATAGTTTTTCTCTTGTCCTTTACAAAATCAAGAAAATAGAAACAATCAAAAACATCAGGTGACCATATTTGATCGCTACCACAAATAAAAAGGTCATATTTATGCTCATACTCTTCGAAGTTAAGTGCTTTACTGAGACATAGCTGGGTCTCTATAAATTCTTTAAAGACGAGGCTTCTTTTGTTATATTCCTCTTCAAAACTCTTTATATGCTTATATTCATAGATTTTAAGTATTTTTTTTATTTTTCTCTTTACTTTATATCCAAGCTCCTCAATTGTCAGTTTGCTCTCTTTCCCCTGTTTTATTTGATCGTGAGGGATAATTTCACAAGAGTGCCCCAGCTCTTGAATGCTTTTTTGTAAGGCAAATGCTTGAAGAACAGTACCGAAGTTCTCATATTTATACCAAGTCACCAAACCGATTTTCATCTTATACTCCTTAGTTAATCACCCAATAACATCTGCAATCTCTTCCATAACCCTATTTATATCAAATAGTCCTATACGTTCAAGTGATTTTTCTGAATAATATTTCTGGAGACCTTTATCCTCTATCATTTTTCTCATGCTTTGCTTCAGGCTTTGTACATCTCCAGGCTCAACAAGCAATCCATACTCATGACTTAATATCTCTGTTGGACCTACACATTTTGTTGCAATAGATGGTTTACCCAGAACCATAGCTTCAACAAGCGATAAAGAAAAGCCTTCAAATAACGATGGTAAAACATAGATATCTGCCGCTTTAATATAGGGATAAGGATTTGCTTTATAACCCAATAACACAAAAGTATCTTGTATGTTCAAGTTCTGAATTTCTTTTTTAAGCTCCTCTTCCAGATTACCCTCTCCAAGTACAATAACTTGATGATCAACCCCTTCATTTATAAGCTCATGATGTGCCTGAAGTAAAACACTATAACCTTTTTGTTGAGCTATGCGACCAACACAAACTATAGTAGTTTTCTCTTTATGAAGAGTTATTGGCTCTAATGCATACTTAGTTATTTGCTCTTTATCAATGGGGTTATAAATAACCTGTAGCCTTTTCTCCAGTTGTGGATAAAGGGATAGCACTGATTCTCTCGTCCCCTTTGATACACAAATGATTTTATCCATCCTCGCTAAAGACTTAAGTTCCTTTATATAATTCATAGTACGCCTTTTACTTAAGTCAATATGTATCCATGAAATTCTTTTTGCTTCTTTATTCTTACTGTTTGCAACAAAATAGCAGGTATCCCCTTCAATAAAGGAAACCTCGATGTCATACTTATCCTTCAATATAAAGTCATAAATTGGATGCCCTTTAAACACTCTGACGAAGTTCAGAGCCATCTTAATATAAACCTTATAGACCAGCCTTAAAAATGGGTTCCACGCTTTTATCGTATTATAACCCTTAAGCAAAGATTTTACGGCGACCTGTTCGGGAACTGAAGACAAATAGACTCCTTCCCCAAAAATCAGAAATAATGTTACCTGATATTTCGTGTAATCCATTCTCTTAAGGATATTGATTAAAACCCTCTCAGCTCCGCCCCCATTAAGCGAATCAATCATAAATAATATCTTTTTCATTTGGTCACCTTTATCTCTAGATTAATAAGTCCTTTAGCTTCATAAAGCTCTCTTCGTCCTTAATTTTTCTGCAAAATAGCGGATCTGTGCTTAGAATTCTGCCTCTATCGTTTTCATCCAGGTAAGCGGCATTTGAATTATCTCGATCATATCTTAAATACCTGTAATTGGTGTTCACAACAGTTTCCTTAAGAGGCGAGTTCATAATAATGGTCTGGAATATCATCTCATCCGGTATGCTGCAGAACTTAAAAAAGTCAACATACCCCCTATAATGATCAAGGATATATAATCCAGTCTTTCTATTGATATTAATCCATTGGCTACCACCGTATATGTTAAAATCAAGTTTCTTAATATCTTTCTTAATCTTTAACCTTTTTTGTAACTTAATTAGTAATTGACTATGCATGGATTGAGGGGATTTAAAGGGATAATAATATTCCACTCGATTCATCCCACCCAAAAACCAGTTAGATTTAGGCAATGGTTCATACTCAACATAATTTTTTTCATTATCTATATACTCGTCGTAATGTTTAGGATTTACAATAGGTAGATCTTCTCCGCTAATAAAAAGGATGTAGTCACAACCCGTATTACGAACAACATAATCAAGTAAATTTATCATTGCTGTGACCATCGTCAGTCCACCCCAATCCACCTTAACGCGGTTATGAATAAAGATTGCACTCTCTATAAAAGAGAAGTCTTCTATCTTGCATCTTAAATCAAGATGGATAATCACCTCTGTATTGTTTGATTTTGTATTCTCGACGATATTCTTTAACAACAAAGGTTTTTTGTGAGCCAGGATGCATATTGCATATTTCATCAGTTAAGACATCTTCTTTCTTACAATAATTCAATTTAAAGCAGATGCTTGCGTATAAAAATAATATATACATGATCTGATAGGTATAGAATATATTCTGATAAATCATTGTAATGAAAATTAACAGCATACTATTAATCGCAGCTATTTTCCACAAGCTATACTCTTTAATCTTTATCAGCCGAATTAACGTAACTGCAAGTATAATGATAACCAAAACTGTTCCACACAGACCTAAGTCCATGATAGAAAGGAACAGTTGTGGCCTTGTTCCTCCAAACATATTTCTGGAGTAGAATTGCTTTAAAGCATATCCTCGTAATCCGCTAGTTTCCCCGTAGTATGACGCTCCCAATCCAAATCCAAACATAAGATTACTTTCTTTCACACTATCAAATGCATAGGCTACTTTTGCAATTCTACCCGCATCTTCTTCCCAGTCTGTTGAATAGAGGTATACATCCAGCTGATCACTGGAGAAAAAATCGTAAATACTATTATCATAATTCTGTTGGTATAAGAAAGCCCATCCAAGTAGAAGGATTGCCACTATGAGGATGATAGCGATCGCTTTTACTGATTTAAGCTTTTTTGTAACAAAAAGAATAGCAAAGAGCATTATGGGTAATAGGAGAAAAGTAATCTTAGTTTCATTTATTAGTGTAGGTATTAGAAATAAAAAATACAAACCAAAGACCGGTTTATTATTGTATAATCTGATCCCTAACTCAGTAAAAAATATCATCACTAAAAACAAAGTCAGGGTTCCGCTTGCTCCATACCCCAAAATCCCTGTGATTCTATCACCCTCAGACCGATAAATGAACCATTGGACTATAGACACCGGTACACTCGTTGCCGCGATGAGCTTTAAAGTCGTCCAAACAGGCTTAAAATAGTTTATATCCCTGTATGGTATTAGTATGATAGGAATAAGCAAATATTTGAATTCTCTGAATTGTAGCACGACAAGAGACAAGCCATTATAGTAAATGCCTATGACAGCAAATAAAGTTAAAAGTATTGTGAGCACCAGTCCTGTTTTACTTATTCTTACTTTTATTCTGCCCTGGTTGAGCATCATCTGTACGGAATAAAGCAGCAACAGCATGTAGGTGGCATCTTCCAGTAGCTTAACATAATTATTTCCGGTTAATTGCATGACTAAAGGAGTAAGAAAAACCACTAGGGTCAATATGACAAAGAGGTTAAGCCTTATTGGTATTTTGGGAAGAATTCCCCTATTTATATTCATAATACCCGATCTTTTTCTTGTCTTTAACTTTCGTCATGACGACTCCAAGAATATTGGCATTAACTTTCCTCAAAGCCTCAACACTGGTCTGAGCGTGGTTAATTCTCGTTTTCCCTGCTGCAATCGTTAAAATTACACCATCAGCTTCCCTTGACAGGATGATACCATCAGAGACATATCCCACAGGAGGGGTATCAATGATCACCATATCGAATCTCTGTTTCAACTCTGAAATTAGGTCCTTGTACTTCTTACTTGATACCAACTCAGAGGGATTAGGAGGTATCGTCCCGCAGGTTAATATTTTTAACCCCGGTATGTCCCTCATGCCTTTCAATGCATCATCCAGAGATGTTTCACCTATGAGAACATCCGTCAGACCCCTAGCGCTAGATATCTTAAATTGTTTATGGACTGTTGGTTTTCTGAGATCAGAATCAACAAGCACAACCTGATTTCCCGAATTGGCAATGCTAATGGCTAGGTTCGAAGCGGTTACCGTCTTACCGTCTTGGATGGTGGGGCTGGTAATAACGATAGATTTGATCTTTTTATCAACTGAGGAATACTGTATGTTTGTGCGAAGAATCCTATAGGCTTCGGCCGCGGGTGAAGTTGGGTTGATATGCGTAACTAGATTATTTGAAACCATAAACTGTTTAAAATCCATCGGTCTTAACTCTTTCATTTAGTTTTTTCCCTCTTCTCCCCTTTGATATAGGGTATTGTTCCTAAAACAGTTAATCCCAACACTCTTTCTATATCCCGGGGCTTTTTAAAAGTGCGATCTAGGAACTCAATACTAAAAATAAAAAATATACCCAAAACTGCACCAGCAAGGGCTGCAATCATTATATTCTTATTTCTATTGGGGCCTATAGGATATTGGGGGACCAAAGCTGTATCGACAACTTGTGCATTATCCACCCCAAATATCTCTTTTGCTTTCTCGATAACCACATTACAGGTTGTATTAACTATGTCGGCAGCCAGTATAGGATCAGCACTTTGGTAGGATATGGTAAACATTCTTGTTAAAACTTTAGCATCTGAATTGTTGGAATATGCATTAATCGCATATTGAATAGCTTGGCCTGGAATCTTTAAGTCTAGCCTATCTACCACAGTATCAGCAACTAACCTAGAATTAATCAGGCTCATATAGTCACTCATCAATTGATTGTTCAGAGAAATTGTACCTAAGTCTATGGTTCCTTCGGTTGCTTCCTTTCCTAAAAAAATAGTCGCATTGGCACTATAATAATCCGTTAAGCGAGTATATGAATAGTATCCTGACGCACCTGCTGCAATTATCACACACAGAATAATGATCCAGCATTTTTTTAAAAGCAACCCAAAGAGTTCTCTTATATCAATTTCCAGATAGCCTTGATTTTGGCTCATACCTGCCTCCCACTTATGTCAACTAAAATAATTTCATCGTATTTTCTCATACAATGCATCAACCGCCCCTTTATCGGGCCTGCACCTAAGCAGATAAACAGGTTTAAGCTGAAGTATCCTCTCAATGGTGTTCATGGCCAATTCCATCATATGTTGATCGTTGTATGGTAAAAAGAAGCGAGGCATTATTTTCATCAAAGCTTCCTCTGAACTCAACTGCCTGACAGAATTCTCAGGTGCCTGCTCCAATAATACAAGCGCAGCCAAAGGAGCTCTTTTATTGATGTAATCTTTTGATGACCCACTCCAGGGCGTCCCGTAAATGAATACTTCCTTATCAACTGTTTTTATAGCAGGCCTGTCCCCATTGAGCACAACAGCGTTCATATGATGCTTCCAAAGATTGGATTGTGTTGTTTTACCTGTGCCAGCTGGAGCTGTAAAAACAATAGCTTTCCCCTGCCATTCGATGGCAGAAGCATGTAGAACTATGCCCTCATTAAAGATTAAATTGTTTCTGAAAAGAATTTCAAATAACGAGTTAGTCCTTTTCCATTCCCATTCATTACCATTATCCAAATACTGAAGGGTCGCATCTCTCCACGTATCGTTGACGTCCATGGAGGTTATAACCTCATTACCTGGACAAACCGTAATATTTAAACAACTATGCTCTTTATCAACCATCCATATAATATTATCATTGAGAATTGGTTCTCCACATGTCTTATGTATGACCCTCGATCTCTTTACGATGACTGATATGTCCACGGAATCAGGCTCCTCTGATGCGAAAGCACTATAATTCTGTATCAGGCCTTCATCTTCGGCTTCAATGGACATGGTTAACTCGCATATCTTGAAATACTTCATTTTTATCTCCAAACACCTTTAAAAATTCTCATAAAAATACTTAGATAACCAGGATTTTTACCCGATTATCTAAGTAATCATTATCGTGGCGATATTAGCTAAGGGTCCAACCGTCAGCGATACCATTCTCATTTGCATCCAGAAGAACACCATTAATATAAACAAAACCATCACAAGCACCATTATTATCGCAAACAGCTGCTGCTAATCTTTCTTCTGCCCTAATTTCCACACAGTAAATAGCTGGCTTTGTGTATTTTTTCATAAACTCACCCCTTTCGTTCTTAATCTTGAAGCTTAATTCTTTCATTAGCTGATTCCAAACTGTGGTTCCATCCAGCCCTCTGCTACACAGGAGCCCGGATCAACACAAGCTGCTGCCAATCTTTCTTCTGGCCTGATCTCAATATAGTCTAACCTAGGTGTAACATACTTCTTCATTTTTATCACCTCCCTGACTATTCTTGAATACTCACATGAATAAGGTGAGACAGTTGTCTTAAATATTCCGAGCACTGTGTAAAGGTGCCTGTCTCCAATTTTAACTTCGCGGGGCATTTAACACAGAAAACTCTGCTTTCGCAGCTTTCACAAACCGTCGCCTTTGGGATAACGTCGCATTTTTCTTTCAGTTCTTCCCACGCCGTAGCAAACTCCTTGTGGAAGACATCGACAATCGGCTCCATCATCATTCCACAGGGGGTCATGCGCCCATCCCAGGTAACCCAAAAAGCACAATGTCCAGCGGAGCAAGCAAATGCACTATTCTGATGCATTTCATCTGTTTTTTCAACAATGTTGTCTATATCCACTTTCATGATATCATGCTTATGTAAGGCTCTCTCTTCTGCATTAACCAGGCTTTCCTTTGCTGTTACAGAATTGATATAAGTTCTGATATCCCTGTTGTATTCCACCGCCTCCTCTGGAGTAAGTCTTTCCGATAGGGGGTCTGTAAAATTGTCCTCGCGCCTTGGAGATATATATTGCCCTATGCCAAATTTTATGCCTTTTTGATTCGCAATATCAAATATGCCCCTTGAATCACTTTTATTTCCCTTAACTGTTGTTGTTCTTATGGAGACCAATATATTCTCATCTTTAAGCAATTCAATGCCTTGAATAGCTCTATTAAAAGCAGAAGAACTCCCTGTAATACTCTTATAGGTTTCCTGGGATGCCCCATACAAAGTAACACTAACTTTAGCTGG
>JAEZAD010000168.1 GCA_023430565.1 Verrucomicrobiota bacterium | reverse complement strand
TTGTTTTCCTTGATGAATGCTCGAAGTTGTTCCTTAGTCCATAATTTGCTCATTGGCTTTCCTCCATGCTTATATTTTACATGTTCTTGCCAATAGCACAAACCATTTTACACACTCCGGCCGCATTGGCAGCCCTGGAAATCGGTCCGGGTGACGAGGTAATCATTCCTGCCTATACATTTATTGCAACAGCATACGCGGTACTTGCTGTAGGAGCAGTGCCAATCATTGCAAATGTTGATGCATCACTCACATTGGATCCTAACGATATTGAGAACAGAATCAACAGCAGGACAAAAGCGATCATTCCGGTTCATATCAACGGCCTACCCTGCCAAATGGATAGAATCATGCAGATAGCAGAAAAAAATAATCTCAGGGTTATTGAGGATTCATGCCAAGCAATGGGTGGGAGCTATAAAGGGATGATGTTGGGCAACATAGGAGATGTGGGGGCGTTTTCGTTCAACTATTTTAAGATTATTGGCTGTGGGGAAGGTGGAGCTTTAACAACCAATGATGATAAGGTTTATGAAAGAGCCAGAATATATCATGATCCAGGTTGTGGCTTCTTCTCGCCAGAGCAACAGGTCAGCGTTCCCTATTTTGCAGGTGTCAATATGAGAATATCAGAAATCCTTTCTGCTGTAATAAGGGCTCAATTACGACAGATTGATGAAATACTACACGGGTTGAGAAAGACAAAACAGATGATGAAAGACTGCTTATCCAATGGCTGCAATGTCAGCTTTAGTCCAGTAAACGACATAAAGGGCGACTGTGGAGTAAAACTTGGGTTATTGTTTGAAAGTGCGGGTAGGGTGGAACAAATCCTACTAAGATCAAAAGAAGTTGGTATTGAGTCCATTCTAGAATGTCCCTTCAACACGGACAAGCATGTCTTTATGAACTGGAAAGCCATACTGGAAAGAAGAGGTGCCTGCACAGAAATGCTTAATCCATACAGGAATTCATCAGTAACATACGATAGGGACAGTTATAAATCTTCACTGGAGCTGTTGAAAAGGACACTTTATATACAAATCAACCCTAATGCATCCAGGGATTTCGTCGAAAAAGAGTCTGAAAAGCTTGCAAGGGTAATGAGAGCAGTTTGAAAGGAGAATTCAAATGGTTATAGGTGTTCCAAAAGAGATAAAGAATAATGAGAATCGTGTTGCAATTACTCCCTCAGGTGTATTTGAGCTATCGAGGAAAGGGCATACGGTATTTTTAGAGCAATCAGCAGGTATAGGCAGTGGTATTACTGATAGTGATTTTCAGTCTGCCGGTGCAATAATTCTCTATGATGTTAAAGAACTATATGCTAAATCGGATATCATCGTTAAAGTTAAGGAGCCTTTAGAAAGCGAATTTCACCTCTACAAAGAGCGTCAGATTTTATTTACTTACCTACATTTGGCTCCCAATCCCTCACTAACCCGTTTTTTGCTGGATAGAAAAATTATAGCTGTAGCCTATGAAACGGTCCAAAATAGCGACGGCTCTTTGCCTCTATTGGCTCCGATGAGTGAGGTAGCCGGAAGAATGTCAGTTCAGGTAGGAGCAAATCTGCTGCAGAAATTCAATGGTGGATCTGGGATATTGCTCGGCGGAGTTCCAGGTGTAAAGAATGCAAAGGTACTGATCATTGGCGGGGGTGTTGCTGGGACAAATGCGGCTAAAATCGCTCTGGGCCTGGGAGCCAACGTTACTGTAATGGATGTAAATAAAAATAGGCTCACGCATCTTGATGATATTTTTTCCGGAAAAATCACAACCATAATGAGCAACCCCTACGGTATTGCCCAGGAAGTAAAAGACGCAGACTTGCTCATTGGTGCAGTACTGATTCCGGGGGCGTCAGCCCCCAAGATTGTTAGTGAGGAAATGGTCAGAAGTATGAAAAAGGGTTCAGTCATTGTGGATATTGCAATAGACCAGGGGGGGTCTGTAGCAACAATTGACAGGGTTACTACCCATGACAATCCATGCTACGAAAAGTATGGGATCATTCATTATTCCGTACCCAATATTCCTGGGGCTGTACCCAGAACATCCACTTACGCATTAACGGGTGTGACGCTCCCGTATTTATTGAAAATAGCTGAATTTGGGCCGGAAAATGCATTTGTGAAAGATCCCGTATTGAGGTCAGGCTTGAACTGCTACAATGGTTTTGTAACCTGCCAGTCTGTTGCAGAGAGCCAAGGACTTGATTGTGTTGATTTTATGAAGCTGATCCCATGAAGATATTGAAAGGGGATGAATAGCATGAGGCCTGATGCAATCATTGGAGACTGATAGAGAATATCAGTTTTTGGAATAGCTTTTCCTGACGGCGGACGGAGTTGATCCTTTATAGCGTTTGAACTGTTCAACAAGATAATTGCTGCTGTTGAACCCCACTTTCATAGCAATATCGGTTAATGTAAGATTTGTCCCATAAAGGAGCTCCTCCGCCTTATTGCACCTATAATAGTTAAGATACTCAATGAAGGGTTTGCCCATGATCTTTTTGAAAAACCTGCAAAAATAGCTTTTTTCGAGATTAAGAATTCTAGAAGCTTCAAGAGTAGTTATCTTGTTTTCGTAATTTCTCTCAACATAATCGAGCAGCTTTTCTAATTTAGACAGGTGTATCCTGGTCTTATTATACTCGCTGATATCAAATCCACTTTCAGCACTGTGCCTTATTAAGAAAGCCAGAATTTTATAAATGCTCCCTCTGATATCAATCTCATAACCGGCGGGTTGGTTTATATAGCATGTGAATATCTCCTCCATATGCCTTCTGATAAGATCAGCATAGGATGGATTCTGGCTGTTTCCTCTGATGAATTTCCGGCAGTCTTCCTTCGGAAAGATATTTAGAATAGGCATTGATAAATCATTTGTCAAATCCTTTTCGAATTCCAGGACAAAATACTGTGAACAACCGTATATGGAATGTACATCAAGACTATTGATGATGACCATGTCACCTGGACACACCACAAAATAGGCGTTGTTAATTTGAACGGTACACTGGCCGTCAAAAAAATACAGAATTTCGAGAAATTCATGCCAATGTGGGGGGATGAATAAGCTATTTTCAAGGGTGTGTAAATAGTTTTGTGCTATTGGGATTTTCCTAAAGGATCTCGTTCGTGATCCGATCAGGAAAGTACACACTTAATTGTAGCAAAATCTGGCTCCAGTTGTGAATACGCCCGGTCCACTTT
>JAEZAD010000161.1 GCA_023430565.1 Verrucomicrobiota bacterium | reverse complement strand
CTGCTCGCGGACGGCGTGAATCTCTGCGTCGGCACGAGCCACTCGGTGGTGGAGAATTGTTCGGCGCGCGGGACCGGCGACGATTGTTTCGCGATCTGGCCGGCGCCGTCGGACCAGGGCTTCGACGAGCGGGCGGAGAAGCCGGGGCACAACGTGATCCGTCGCTCGACGGGGCAGCTCACGTTTCTGGCGAATGGCGGGGCGGTTTATGGGGGAGCGAACAATCGGATCGAGGACTGTCTGTTCACGGACATCGGCACGGGTTGCGGTATCCTGATCAGCACGACGTTTCCGACGGCGGACGAGACGGGGAAGGCGGACAATAATTTCGGCGGGCGGACGGTGGTCGAGGACGTGAGGCTGATCCGGTGTGGCGGCTACGACCATTCGTGGGCGTGGCGGGCGGCGCTGCAGATTTGCCTGGATCGGCGCAGCATCGCGGGGCTGCGCATCGGCGATGTGGAGATTCGCGACAGCCTTTCGGATGCGATCTCGGTGGTGGCGCCGAAGGAGCCGCATGGCGGAGGGGTGTTGTCGGATACGGTATTGGAGAACGTGAGGGTTTCGGGCGTCGGCCTCGGAACGGCGAAGGGCCGCGAACTGTGGATCCGCGCGGATGCGCGCGGTGAGATGCAGGTCGTGGGAACGCCATTTTCCGGCGTGGCGAACGAGTCGGCGGAATTTCGAATTGTTACTCGCCCGCAGTAAGCTGGCGCGGCGCTGGCGGGCTTGACCGGGTGTCGCGTCAGGAGCACTAAACCATCATGCTTTCCGTTGCCCTCGCCGGGAAAGTGACGCTTCAGGATGTCGCGGCGAAAGCCGGCGTCTCGATCTCGACGGCGTCGCGCAGTCTCACGGGGGCGGTGAGCATTTCGAAGGACACGCAGGCGCGGGTGCTCCTGGCGGCGGAGGCACTGGGGTATCGTTACAATCCGCTGCTTGGCGAGGTGATGCGATCGACGCGGCGTGGTTTGCCGAACCAGCATCTCGGCACGCTGGCGTATATCACGCCTTACGACGATGTGCAGGAGTGGCGGGGGACGCCGACGTTGTGCCGGCACTGGTCGGCGGCGCGCGACCAGGCGGCGTTGTTCGGATTCGGCGTGAGCGAGTTTGCGCTGACGTCGCACGGCATGACGGCGCGGCGGCTGGGAGACATTTTGAAGGCGCGCGGGATCACGGGTATTTTGCTGGCGGCGTTTCCGAAGGAGCCGTTCGAGCTTGTCCTGCCGTGGGAGAATTTTGCGACGGTGCCGGTGGGGCACATGGTGCAGAATCCGCAGCTCGATTGCGTGGTCAGCGATCACACGCAGGCGGTCCTGCTGGCGGGACGGGTGCTGGCGGCGCGCGGATATCGGCGGATCGGACTGGCGATCGAAAGTTATCAGAACTCGATCACGAACCACGGTTGGGCGAACGGATACGCGGCGTTGCCGGCGGAGAATGCCCGGCTGACGGCGATCCCGGCATTTTTGCCGGAGCGGATCACGGCTGCGGCGTTTTGCGACTGGGTGCGGCGGAATCGCGTGGATTGCGTGCTGACGCTGTCGACGTTTCGAAACGAGCCGAATGCGATGCGCCAGTGGCTCGCGAGTTGCGGACTGAATTGCCCCAAGGAGGTCGGGCTCGTGTCGCTGGATGTGACGAGTGCGACGGTGGAGTGGGCGGGAATCGATCAGAATTCGGACGAGATCGGGAAGGCGGCGGTGGACCTGGTGGTGTCGAAGATTCGCGCCGGCGAGCGCGGCATCCCGAAAGTGCGCCGCAGCCTGCTGGTGCACTGTCAGTGGCGGGAAGGCGAGACGGTGCGGGCGGGGACCTGAGGCGTGTGTGGCCACGCGTCGCCGGGGCCGACCGCTTCGGCCCAGAGCGGGACGTTTACAGTCGGAATCGAAGGCGTGGTTCGCGCAGATCGATCTCGGCGTCGATCGCCATCAGCAGGTCCATTCCCACGTAGGCGGTCACCGATTTCATCCGTGGGTATTCATCACTGCCGGGGCTCGGTCCGATCACGAGCACGGGGACGTTATATATTTTGAGCCGCCCAACCGAAACGGATTCGAGGACGGCATACGTGTTGCCCGCTTCATCGATCTTTAGCTCGGCTGCGAGCTGCCTCGCCAGAGGCGTCGTGATTCGGGTCGTGACCGCTCCTGTATCGATGAGTGCCCTGGCGTCGATGCCGCCGAACCGCACCGTTCCGACATAGCCGAGGCCATGTTGGTATTTCAACCGGATCATGTCGGTGCCGTCGGGCGTGTCGGGCGCGAGATCGTCGATCGCCAATTCACGGCGCTTGATTCGTAGGGTGCCGGAGATCCGGTGGAGAATGTCCGACCCCAGAATGCCGTGGACAACGTCCCCTTCCCCGATGAGTCCGGGATCGATCCTGCGCAGGTCGGCGATGTGGAATCGCGCGGCTTTCATTTTAGAGCCGGGTATCACGACGGTTGCCTTGGCCAGGCTGCTCTCGACGACGGAATGAGGCGCGTAGATTTTTCCGGTTCCCGATCTCTTCAGACGAGCTGCATTCGCGAACTCCGCATCCAAGACCGAGATGGCAGCTCCTGTATCCAACTGCAGATCGGCGGTCTTGCCGCCCACGACAATCCTGGCGGTCAGTCGGTCGGACGACGTTCGCTGCAGTGGGATGGCGCGCGCGTGAAGCAGACCGAGAACCAGCAGCGCGGCAAAATATCGGAGGAGCATGACGAATGCGGGCATGCCGCGGACTACTCGTGAAACACATCCGTCGTGTTCTGAAGTGCCATGGGTTTTTCCGAGGTTGACGGCTCAGTCTTCCTCCGCCTCGCCGACCGGCCCGCCGTTGGCGGGCAAGGACTCCGGCAGGAAGAAGAAATAAAGCATGAGCCACCAGCTCCACGTGCTCCGGTAAAGCAGGGCGGGCAAGAGGGTGCAGCCGAACGCGGCGAGCAGCCATGATGCGGTCCAAGAGATCGCGTCAGCCGTCGCGGCAACCATCGCGGGTATCACAAAGAGAAATACGGCAATCGTGTAGTTGAGCACCCAGGGTCCGAGGAAGAAGCCTTCGCCCCGATCGAACCCGGTGCCGCAGTTCGGGCATCGCCGGCGCACCTTTAGCGATCCCGGCGGAAACAATGTCCGCTCTCCGCAATTGGGGCAGCGGTGGGTCAGGCCTCTCCGGATGAGCTGAGATTTCGTGACGATCATCGGGAAACGGGCAGCAGGACAAGCGCTCGTCGAAGGGGCTCTCCTAGACTGTCGGCACGTTGATGGTCTTCGACCGCGGCAGCGCGGCCAACACCTTTTCCGCCTCGGCCGGCGAGGCGAGCGTTTCGAACGGGACTTCGCCGCGATAATGCGTGTGCGAAAGCAGCGTGAAGCCAATGTCCTTGGTTGAATCCGGGATTATGCGAACGACCCGGCCCACTCCGGCGCGCCGAAACAGGTCCATGAGCCGCGTGACGTGCGGCACGCAGTCGAGGTCCATTTGCTCGACCTCGCTAAGGTCCGCGACGACAACGAAGCCCGGTTTCATTTCGGCAATGAGCGAGGCACTGCGTTCCGCCGCGGCTTGCAAAGCCTGTGGCGTGACGATCCCGCGAAAATAGGTGCGAAGAACCTGGCGCTCGGCGTCCGCTGCAATGTCGAAGGGCTGCATTGCTCAGACTACCCCGAAGCGAAATCCATTCAACACGGCGGCTCAAATCTGCCGTTACGCGTCGCCGATGGGAACCCACTTGTCTCGCGGGCGACCATCGTGATGCACCCGGAAAATGGCCTCGCTCGCGTCGCGCCGGATCCTTCGAAATGAAATCCCGTTCTTCACCACGTGAGCCCCAAAGCCGCCGATCGAACAAGGCGACGAAGGAAGCCGCGGACCTCCTCATTTTGACGATTGGACATTCGACGCGGCCGATCGACGAGTTCATCGCGCTGCTTCGAGCACACGGCGTGACGAAGCTCGTCGATGTGCGCACGGTGCCGCGGTCCAGGCACAATCCACAGTTTGGCCGCGATCAACTCCCAGCTTCGCTCGAGTCGGCCGGTATTATCTACCAGCACGACGCCGCATTAGGAGGGCTTCGCCGGTCGTCGGAGCAATCGCCCAACAAAGGTTGGCGGAACCGGTCGTTCCGCGGTTACGCGGATCACATGCAAACGAAAGAATTCCAACAGGCGGTCGATCGACTGATTGCGCAGACGAAAAAAGGCGAGCGACTGGTCTTGATGTGTGCCGAGGCGGTGCCGTGGCGATGCCACCGCTCGCTCATTGCCGATGCGTTGCTCGTTCGCGGCGTGAAATGCGAAGACATCCGAACCGAAACGCAGCGCATGCCCCATCACATGACGCGGTTCGCGAAAGTCCGCGGCACGACCATCACTTATCCCAGAGACGATGGACCGTCGGCGCAGACGCCACCCGTCGCGGCGCGGCCACGGACAAAAACGGCGGGAGCCGCGCCGAGCACCCGACGGAAGCAATGATGCTCGGCGGCGATCGAAGCCTACGGCGGACGTGCAAGAATCGAATCTCATTTGGGAGGTCCATCGGCAGCGGGAACTCGTCGGGGTGGTGCGATCCGGTCTCTCGCGTGGTGCTCACGAAGCAGGGACGTTGAGGTTTTGTTTCTCGTCAGCGATGCTCTTCCCCTTTCTGTGAGACACATGGCTGCAGACGACGAACCGCTGGCGAAGAGCGACTACGAGGCGCTGGCTGAATTCCGCTACGCGCTCCGAAAGTTTCTCGGCTTCAGCGAGGAGGCGGCGACAAAGCACGGCGTGACACCGCAGCAGTATCAAGCCCTGCTGGCGATCGAGGGGTTCCCGGGCCGAAACTGGGTGACGATCGGGGAATTGGCGGAGCAGATGCGGATTGCGCATCACAGTGCGGTGGGACTGGTGGACCGCATGGAGGCGATGAAACTTGTGAAACGGGCATCGGCCAGGGAGGACCGCCGGCGCGTGCAAGTATCGCTGTCCGCCAAAGGCCGGAAGCTGCTGGAAAAACTTTATCGGGTGCACCGCGACGAGCTCCGTTCCCTGGGCCCGCAACTCACCGCGGCCCTGCAAAAAGCCGCCGCCCGGATCCCCGCGAGGATCGTGGTGGCAAGTTCGCCCTGTTCGATGCCGGAGATCGAGGATTGAAATGAAACGGAGCGCGCGCGGAGCGAAAGGGTGCGGCTTGCAAAAGCGCCGAACATATCGTAATGCGATATTATGCCAACGAGCTCGTTTTCACGCCGTTTCGCCACGCGTTGCGCGCGCGCCGGCGCCCAGCCGGCGCCAGCTCCGAATGCCCCCGTGCAGCCGCCCATCGTGCAGAGCGCGATCTTCGATCTCGGCGGCGCGGAAGAGGCGGAGGCCATTTTTTCCGGCAGCCGCAAGGGCTACGCCTATTCGCGCTTTGGCAACCCTACCGTCGATGCCCTGGCGCGGACGCTCGCTGATTTGGAAGGCGGTGCCGAAGCGTTGGTGACCAGTTCGGGAAATGCCGCCGTGCTCTGTGCCGTCACGGCCGCACTGCAAGGCCGGACGGGCCCCATTGTCACCCACCACGATGTTTATGGCGGAAGTTTCGAGCTCCTTCGCGTGCTCGCGACGGTTTATCGGATCGAGGTGGAGAGCGTCGACTCCGCAGATGAGGATCGCTGGCTGGAAGCGGTCGGCCGGGCCGGGGTGGTTTTGCTGGAAACCCCGTCGAATCCGCTGATGCGGCTGATCGATCTGCGGGCGACGATTGAGCGCGCCAGGTCGGTCGGCGCGCCGGTGATCGTCGACAACACGGTCGCGACGCCGTTCAACCAGCGTCCGTTTGAACTGGGCGCGGATTGGGTCGTGCATTCGACGACCAAATACCTGAACGGCCACGCGGACCTGATCGGCGGCTGCGTGATTCGGCGCGAGCCGCTGAGTCCGGCGCACCGTTCGATTCACAAGAATCTAGGCGGGACCGCGAATGCCTTCGAAGCGTGGCTGGTGTTGCGGGGGCTGCGCACGTTTGCATTGCGAATGGCCGCGCACAACCGCAACGCCGTCACGATCGCCGAGTGGCTGCAGCATCGTCCCGAAATATCGCGGGTGTATTATCCGGGTCTTCCAACTGATCCGCAGGCCGATCTGTTTCGCCGCCAGATGACCCACGGCGGCGGCCTGCTTTCCTTCGAGCTCGCGGGCGGCGAAGCGGCGGCCCGCCGATTTTTCGATCGATTGAAGCTCATCGTGCACGCGGTGAGCCTCGGCGGACCCGAGACGCTGGCGACGCGTCCGGCAAAATCGAGCCATCGCGGCATGACGCCCGAGGCACGGCTGCAGGCCGGCGTGACCGATGGATTGATCCGGTTTTCCGCCGGCATCGAAGCCGTCGAAGACATTCTGGCCGATCTCGAACAAGCGCTCGCGTGAGCGCGCAAAAAAAGGACACCTCGTGAAAACGATCCTCACCCCCGTCGATTTCTCACCCGGCACTCGTGAAACGATCGCCGAGGCCGCTGCGCTGACGCGCGATCTGCGCGCGCGATTGATCCTGCTGCACGTAATCGAGCCGTTACCGCCGGCGGCGAATGCGTTCGGCTTTGTTGAGACGCCTCCCGATTTCACCGACGAGGCTGAGGCGCAGGCGGTGAGGCGCCTCGAGCACGTGCAGCGCCAATTGGTCGCCGCTGGCGTGAGCACGTCGACGTTTCACATGATCGGAGTTCCGGGGCCGAGTATTCTGGAGCACGCGCGACGCGTGGGGGCGGACTACATTGTGCTCGGTTCACACGGTCACGGTGCTTTTTACGAGTTGATGGTGGGCAGCACCGCGAACCGCGTGCTCAAAGAAGCGAGGTGCCCGGTGCTGATCGTGCCGCGAGGCACCGGACGGGCCCATCGGATGGACGCGTTGAACCTGGACGCACTCGAAGCGGTGGAAGCTTAGCCCCGACGCCTCATGCAACGAGATCTGATCAAGGGGCTCCCGCTCGATGGCGGGCGTGAAACATTGAAACGAGCGGGCTTCTTGGCGCGACCGACCGCGCAGACGGGACTGGTGAGCTGGCTCACCACCGTCGATCACAAGCGGATCGGCATCCTGTATGGGGTCACCTCGTTGTTTTTTCTCCTGCTGGGCGGAGTGGAGGCGTTGTTGATTCGGCTGCAACTCGCGGTGCCCAACAACGACCTGTTCACCGCGCAGCAATACAACCAGCTCTTCACGATGCACGGAACGACCATGATCTTTCTGGCGATCATGCCGCTGGGCTCGGCGTTCTTCAATTATCTCGTGCCGCTTCAGATCGGCGCGCGGGACGTGGCGTTCCCGCGCTTGAACGGATTCGCCTACTGGGTGTATCTCGCCGGCGGCATCATTGTGAACGCGGGTTGGTTCGTGCGCTCCGGCGCACCGGACGTCGGCTGGTTTGGATTCGCGCCGCTGACGTCGAACACGTTTTCGAACGAATTCGTCGGCGATATATCCACGGACCTGTGGATCATGGGAATCCAGGTGCTCGGCGTTTCATCGATCATCGGAGCGCTGAACATGGTGGTGACGATCATCAATCTCCGTGCGCCGGGGATGACGATGATGCGCGTGCCGACGTTCACCTGGATGACGCTCGTGACTTCGTTCATGGTGCTGCTGGCGTTTCCCGCGATCACGATCGCGATGGTCGCGCTGATGATGGACCGTTCGTTCGGCGCGAACTTCTTTGAAGTGGCGCAAGGCGGGCTCCCGGTGCTCTGGCAGCACCTTTTCTGGATCTTCGGTCACCCTGAGGTCTACATCCTGATCCTGCCGGCGTTCGGGATCATCTCGGAGATCGTGCCGACGTTTTCGGGCAAACCGCTCTTCGGTTATCCGGTGGTGGTTTTTTCCGGGGTGCTGATCGGATTTTTCGGCTTCGGCGTGTGGAGTCACCACATGTTCACGACGGGGATGGGCACGGTGGCGACGACCGCGTTTGCGATTGGCAGCATGGCGATCGCGGTGCCGACCGGAGTGAAGATCTTCAACTGGATCGGAACGCTGTGGGGCGGTCAGCTTCGCATGCGAACGCCGCTCCTGTTCGCGCTTGGCTTCATCTGGATGTTCATGCTGGGCGGTTTTTCCGGCGTGATGCACGCGGCTGCGCCCGCCGATTCGCAGCAACACGACAGCTACTTCGTGGTGGCGCACATTCATTACGTTCTCATCGGCGGCTCGCTCTTCGCTCTGCTCGCTGGAATTCATTACTGGTTTCCGCTGGTGCGCGGCCGGTTGATTTCCGAGCGGCGCGGGCGGCTCGCGTTCTGGATCATCTTCGTGGGCTTCAACGTTGCTTTTTTCCCGATGCATTTCCTCGGCCTGAATGGAATGCCGCGCCGGACGTTCACGTATGATGACAACATGGGGTGGAGCGCTGCGAATCTCATCGCCACGATCGGTGCGCTCGTGCTGGGCGCGGGCCTCGCGTTCTATCTGGTGGTGGTGGCGTTGTCGTGGTTTCGAGGCGCGAAGGCGCCGCGCGATCCCTGGAACGCGCGCACACTCGAATGGAAGGCGGGCTCACCGCCTCCCGACTACAACTTCGCCGTGATTCCCAAGGTGCGTTCGCGCGACCCGTGGTGGCACGAAAAACAAGACACGTTGGAATCAGACACTGTGCGAAGCGCTCCGGAACCGGACGCCGAGATTCACATGCCGGGGCAATCGTGGTTCCCGCTGATCACCGCGATGACCATCCTCTTTGGCGGATTATGCCTCCCGAATCATCACTACGTGGGGGCGATCTGCGCGCTCGGATTGCTGGTGCTGAGCATCGAGCTATGGTCCTTCGAAGGGCCGGGCGGTTACGTGATTCATGCAAACGACGCTGACAATGAATGATGACAAAGAACTTTCCCGAGTGTGCAGCCCCGCTGAAGTCGATCCGGAGGCGCAATGCGATGAGTGCGGCGTCTTCGGCGCGCACCAGTTCGGGGACAAGCATCTCTGCACGGATTGTTATGTCGGCAAAGGCTCCTGCTGTCCGGAGTTTGGCAAAGACGATTTGTGGAGCCGCGACGATCCTGGCCAGGGCGCGCCTGGTTCCTGACGGCCCGAAGCCGGGGAGAGCGAGTGTCGGGAGTTTGGCTTGGATTGTTTGGTCGCTGCGCTCCCCGCCGGGTGACGACCGCGTCGTTGCAGGGCCGGCGGCGGGCTGACAAATGGCTTGCTTGATCGCGGGCGCGGGCGCGGGTATCGGTCGCCACGATGAGCGGAGTCGAGCATGCGCTGGCGCTGTTGTTGGTGGTGACGGGCGCGAGTGTCGCCGCACGGTGGATACCGTGGCCACGGCCGATCGTTTATCTGCTGGCGGGGCTCGGGGTGGCGTGGCTGCCGTTTTTTCCGCAGGTCGAGCTGGAGCCGAATTTCTTTTTTCTGTGTTTCCTGCCGCCGCTGTTGTTTTCGGACGGGTGGCTGATGCCGCTGCGGGAGTTTGCGAAAGCGAAGGGACAAATCGTGCTGCTCGCGACGGGGCTGGTGGCGTTTACGATGGTGGGAGTGGGGCTGGTGACGCACTGGCTGATTCCGGCGGTGCCGCTGGCGATGGCGTTTGCGCTGGGTGCGGTGGTGTCGCCGACGGACGCGGTCGCCGTGGCGGCGATCACTGAGCGGCTCGCGCTGCCGACGCGGCTGCGGATCGTCCTGAATGGCGAGAGCCTGTTGAACGATGCGACGGGATTGGTGGCGTTTAAGTTCGCGATCGCGGCGATGGTGGCGGGGTCGTTCTCGGCGGTGGAGGTGGCGGGAGATTTTTTGTTCGTGGCGGTGGGCGGTTTGGGAATTGGGCTGGCGGTGGGATATGGAATCGGACGGGTGCGGGATTTGGTGCGCGGGGACGACGATGCGGATCCGTTGATCGAGACGACGGTGTCGCTGATGACGCCGTATGCGGCGTATCTGGCGGCGAACGTGGCCGGCACGTCGGGCATTTTGGCGGTGGCGGCGGCGGGGTTGTATTCCGGCTGGCGCGATCCGGTGCGCACGGATGCGCAGACGCGACAAAACATGTGGAGCGTCTGGAACACGGTGGTGTTCTGGCTGAACGGGCTGGCGTTCGTGCTGCTGGGGCTGCAGCTCCCGCGCGTGATCGAAGAGGTGCGCGGCGAGTATTCGGATCTGCAGCTGGCGGGTTACACGGCCGCGGTCGCGGGCGTGACGATGCTGCTGCGCGTGCTGTGGGTGTTTCCGGCGTCGTATCTGCCGTATCTCGTGTCGCGCAAAGTGCGAGCGGCGGACGAACGGCCGTCGTGGCAGGCGGTGTTTGTGGGGGGCTGGGCGGGCATGCGCGGAGCGGTGACGCTGGCGGCGGCGCTGTCGATTCCGCACGTGCTACCGAGTGGCGAGGCGTTTCCGGCGCGGCATATGGTGATCTTTCTCGCGAGCGGTGTGGTGGTGGCGACCCTGCTCGTGCAAGGCACGACGATGGAGTGGCTGATTCGGCGGCTGGGCTTGCGCGAGGATGGGACGCGGGAGGACGAAGAGCGGCTGGCGCGCATGACGGCGGTGGAAGCGGGGCTGAGGATTTTACGGGCGGCGGAGGCGGGGGCGGTGCGCGCGGAAGAAAGCGCGGCGCTGCGGCAGGTGATTGCGGAATACGAGCAGCGTTTATCGGAGCTGGGCACAGCCGGAGAAACGCGCGACAACGCGCGCGAGCGGCGCTCGGCGGAGCGGCGGTTTCGCTGCGACGCGTTGCAAGCGGAGCGGGAGGCGATCGATCGGTTGTGGCGGGATAACGCGATCAGCGACGAAGTGCATCGGCCACTGCAGCAACTGCTCGATCACGAGGAGGCGATGCTGGTGGGGCGGCGGGGGCGGGAAATCGGACCGTCCCTGCAGGGGTGACTTGTCGGCGCGGGCGTGGTCCGCAGGGTGTCGGCACTCCAAAGAAAACCCCAAGTTGGAAATGAAAACTGTCGCCCACTTCGCCCGTCCGCTCGCTTTGTTTTGGCTGGTCTCCCTCTTCGGAGTCGCGGGCGCGGCGCATGGGGCATTGACGGAGCGGCTGTATCTTTCGGGGCGCGATCGGGCGGAGGCGGTGCCGTGGGAGTTTCGCTGCTCAAGCGGAGCGAGGGCGGGCGCGTGGGCGACGATTCCGGTGCCGTCGAATTGGGAGATGCACGGGTTTGGGACGTTGAGTTATCATTCGGCGACGCCGTCGGAGCGGGGCGAGTATCGGCATCGGTTTTCGCTGCCGGAAGCATGGCGGGGAAAACGCGTGCGGATCGTGTTCGATGGCGTGATGACGGATGCGCGGGTGACGGTGAACGGGCAGTCGGCGGGGCCGGTGCACCAGGGTGGATTTTATCGTTTCGGTCACGACATCACGGACCTGGTGCGATTCGAGGAGGAGAATGTGCTGGAAGTGGAGGTCGATGAGACCTCGGCGAATGACGGGGTGAACCGCGCGGAGCGGACGGGGGATTACTGGAATTTTGGCGGGATCTTTCGGCCGGTGTGGTTGGAGGCGTCGCCGGAGCAGGCGATCGAGCGGGTGGCAATCGATGCGCGGGCGGACGGGACGTTTTTGCTCGAGGCGTTTGTGGAGGGAGCAGGGGAAGCGGAAGGCGTGGAGGTGCGTTTGCTGGATGAGGCGGGGCGGGACGTGGCGGGGCCGTGGACGGCGAAGGTGTCGGGCGGCAAAGCGGAGGTGCGCGGGAGAATGGAAGCGCCGGCGTTGTGGTCGGCGGAGACGCCGAATCTTTATACGGCGGTGGCGCGTCAGTTGGGCGGGAAAGAGGAAGTGCTGCACGAGACACGGACGCGTTTTGGATTTCGCACCTTCGAGGTGCGAGCGGGCGATGGGTTTTATTTGAATGGACGGCGCGTGGTGTTGCAGGGAGCGAACCGGCATTCGTTCAACGCGCGGCACGGGCGGGCGCTCGCGGAAGAAGATCATCGTGAGGACATCCGGTTGATGAAGGAGATGAATTTCAACGCGGTGCGGATGTCGCACTACCCGCCGGACGAGCGCTTCCTCGAGCTGTGCGACGAGGAAGGTTTATATGTGCTGAACGAACTCGCCGGGTGGCAGAAAGGCTACGACACGGAGGTCGGGCGGCGGCTGGTTGAAGCGATGATCAAGCGGGATGTGAATCATCCCAGCGTGGTGCTGTGGGACAATGGCAACGAAGGCGGATGGAACACGGAGCTCGATGCGGAGTTTGCGAAATGGGATCCGCAGCGGCGGGCGGTGCTGCATCCGTGGGATGTTTTCAGCGGCGTGAACACGGCGCATTATCGGGTGTTCGATCAGCTGCCGGCGCTGGTGGAGGGGAAGGAGATCAGGCGAGGGGCCGGAGTGGATCGGACGCCGATCACGCACGAGCGACCGCTGATTTATTTGCCGACGGAATTTTTGCATGCGCTGTTCGACGGCGGCGCGGGGGCGGGCATGGAGGATTATTGGGCGACGATGCGGGCGGGAAAATACTTCGGCGGCGGATTCGTGTGGGTTTTCCGCGACGAAGGCGTGTTGCGGCCGGACACGGGACGGATTGATGTGGTGGGGAATCGCGCGCCGGATGGAATCGTCGGGCCGTTCGGCGAGAAGGAAGGGAGTTTCTTCACGTTGAAGGAGCTGTGGTCGCCGATCGTGGTGAAGGAGCGTGAGATTTTGGATACGTTCGAGGGGCTGCTGACGGTGGAGAACCGCTTCTGCTTCACGGAGGCGAGTGCGTGTCGGTTTGTGTGGGAGCTTCGCAGGCTGCCGGAGATCGGGGCGCGCGCGGGCGCGAAGGCGGTGACGCGGGCGGTCGGTGTCGCGGCCAGTCCGACGATTGCGCCCGGAGAAACAGGAATGCTGCGATTGGATCTGCCGGCGGATTGGCGGACGGCGGACGTGCTGGCGTTGCGCGTGGAGGATCCGAACGGGCGGGAACTTTGGACCGACACGTGGGCGTTGCCGGGCGCGAAACGGTTCGTGGCGTTGGCGCGGTCGCAGGAAGGTGGCGGCGGAGCGGAATTTCGGGTGACGGAGCAGCGTGGCATCGTCGTCGCTTCGAACGGAGAGTTCGGGGCGGCGTTCGACAAGGCGACGGGTGCGCTGGTGGAGCTGGTGCGGGGCGGGCGGAGGTTGTCGCTCGGCGGGGGACTGCGGCCCGCGGCGGGACAGGCGCAGCTCGTGAGCTGTGAGGCGCGGAGCGAAGGGGCGGATTTCGTGGTGAGGAGTCGCTACACGGGCGGATTGGAATCGGTCGAATGGCGTTTCCGGACGGACGGTTGGATGGGGTGCGCGTATGCGTATCCGGGAATCAAAGACAGCGGGTTTCAGGGCGTGAGCTTCGATCTGCCGGGCGCGCAGGTGCGCGGAAAAACGTGGGCGGGCCACGGACCCTATCGCGTATGGCGGAACCGGCTGCGGGGGGTGACGCTTGGCGCGTGGTCGAACGATTACAACGAGACGGTGACGGGCTGGAGCGGGTTCGAATATCCGGAGTTCAAGGGATTCTTCTCGGGCGTGCGCTGGCTGACGCTGGAGACGAGCGGCGGTCGACTGACGGTGGTGCCGCAGGAAGGGCTTTACGTGCAGGTGATGAAGCCGGATTTGCCACCGGCGGATTTGGTGTGGAAAACGGCGGTCGCGATGCCCGAGGCGGACGTGTCGATCTTGCACGAGATCCCGGCGATCGGCACGAAGTTCAGCTGGCCGGAGGAAGGTGGACCGCAGGGGGCGGCGCCGGAAGCGCCGGGGGGGTATCGGGGCTGGTTTGGGCTGAGGCTGGAGTGAGAGGGAAGCGAACGTCGGAGGGCATTCGCGGCTCGGCGGGGACGCCTCGCCCTACCTCCAATCCAGCCCGGCGGGGACCCCGACAGGTCGGGGCAAGCTGTCGGGCTTCACCTAGCGGGTGGCGAGGACGGTGCTTTCGTAACGCGCAACGTCCTCAAGCCAGTCGGCGCGGGCGGGGACGTTGGCGCGGAGGCAGAGTTCATCCCAGACGGCGGCCCAGGGGAGGGCTTTCGATTGCTCCATGAGGGC
The DNA here is from genome assembly GCA_023430565.1 of Verrucomicrobiota bacterium. Lineage (GTDB taxonomy): Bacteria > Verrucomicrobiota > Verrucomicrobiia > Opitutales > Opitutaceae > Opitutus. Next base: position 22,674 of record JAEZAD010000161.1, on the reverse strand, counting down.
GAGGCGTTCGTGGCCGCGGTTCGATGTATCGGCTTCGCGGAGACGTTTGGAAGGATCGAGGAGGCCGAGGAGGATTGCCTGGCGGGTGGCGCGGGCGCCGACGACGTAGGCGGCGAGACGGTTGATGGACGCGTCGAAGAAATCGAGGGCGACGAAGACGCGGTCCCAGGCGTCGCCGCGGGCGATTTCGAGGAAGAGGTTGCGCGTGGGGTCGTCGAGGATGACGACGTGATCGCTGTCCCAGCGGATCGGGCGCGAGGTGTGAAGGAGGATGCGTTTGTGGAACTGCATCAAGGCCGAGACTTTGTCGGCGACGGATTCGGTCGGGTGGTAGTGACCGAGGTCGAGGCAGAGGACGAGGTCGCGGGCTTGGGCGTAGGACGAGTAGAATTCCTGGGAGCCGACGACGTAGTCTTCGCTGCCGAGGCCGAAGAGTTTTCCTTCGACGGCGTCGACGCAGAGTTTCCGGTTGATGGATTTATCGGCGAAGATGGCGTCGTAGGATTCGACGAGACGCTGGCGCGGGGCCCAGCGATCGGCGGGGGTGTCCTTCGTGCCGTCGGGTATCCAATGATTATGGACGCAGGGTGTGCCGAGTTTCTTGGCGAAATGTTGGGCGATGCGGCGGCAGGCTTTGGCGTGATCGATCCAGAAGCGGCGGATGGATTTTTCGGCGTGCGAGAGGGTGAAGCCGGAGGCGGCTTTGGGGTGGGCGAAGTAGGTGGGGTTGAAATCGAGGCCGATGGACTTCGATTTGGCCCAGTCGAGCCAGCGGGAGAAATGTTGGGGCTCGAGGGCGTCGCGGTCGACGGGCGTGTCGCCGGTTTCGGCGTAGAAGGCGTGGAGGTTGAGGCGTTGTTGGCCGGGGAGAAGTTTCAGGACGACATCGAGGTCGGCGCGCATTTCGTCGCCGTTGCGGGCGCGGCCGGGGTAGCCGCCGGTGGCCATGATGCCGCCCGAGTCGACGGTGCCTTTCGGGGTTTCGAGACCGCGGACGTCGTCGGCTTGCCAGCAGTGGAGGGAGATGGGGGTTTCGAGGGCGCGGGCGATCGCGGACTCGGTGTTGACGCCGAAATCGGTGTAGGCTTCGCGGGCGAGTTTGTAGGCGCTTTGGATTTTTTTTGGGGAAGTCATTGTGAAATGGGTCGGGCGGGGAAGCTCCAAGGACCAAGCTCCAAGCTCCAGTGAAGCTCCAAATGCCAAGCTCCAATGGTGTTTGGAGGTTGGTTCTTCAATGGAGCTTGGAGCTTGGTCCTTGGAGCTTTTAGGAGCGGGGGCGGTAGCGGGTTTCTTTGATACTCTGGGCGAGCAGCGCGCGGAAGGTCTTCAGGTCTTTGATGACGCGGAGGGCGATGAGTTGGTTGGCGAGATTGCCGACGGCGGTGCCTTCGAGCTGGAAGGAGATCACGGGGAGTTGGGCGGCGTTGGCAGTGGCCTGGCAGAGGAGGCGGTTTTTAGAGCCGCCGCCGACCATGAGGATGCGTTTAAAGCGGCGGTTCGCGAGACGCTCGAAGGTGCGCATGACGTCGGCGTGGCCCTGGCCGAGGGAATCGCAGATGAGGCGGACGTAGGCGGGGAGATTTTTAGGGGGCGGGAGTTTTCGTTTTTTGAGTTGGGCGTCGATGGCTGCCCGCATGGACGGTGGATTCGCGAAGCTCGGATCGGTAACGTCGAGAGGGGTTTTTGGGGCGGGGAGTTTCTCGGCGGCGGTGAAGAGGGTGGACCAGTCGGCGTCGGTCTTTGGGCGGGAGGAGAAGTCGGCGAGGGTTTTTTCGACAAGCCAGAGGCCGATGACATTTACGAGGGGACGATAGCCGCCGCGGCCGGTGCGGTCGTTGGCGACGCGGGCGGCGAGGGCTTCGGGGCCGAGCAGAGGCGTGTCGCTTTCGAAGCCGACCAGCGACCAGGTGCCGGAGCTGAGAAGGAGATCGGTGCCGTCGGCGGACGCGGGGATCGCGTCGTAGGCGCAGGTGGTGTCGTGGCCGGGGACGGCGATGAGCTGGGTGTCGCGGAAAGCGGCGGAAGAATGGCGGAAGTCAGGGAGGAGTTTGCCGAGTTTGGTGCCGCTGCGGGTCGGCGCGGAGAACCACGTCGACGGAATGCGGAAGTAATCGAGGGCTTCGCGGGACCAGTCGTCGCGGCGGACGTCGAGGAGTTGTGACGTGCTGGCGATCGAGAGGCCGTTGGCCATGCGGCCGGAGAGGAGGAAATTGAAATAGTCAGGGAGGAAAAGACAGCGCGTGGCGAGGTCTTCGATGGCGGGGCAGGACGCGACGGTTTCGGCGAGTTGGAACGAGCTGTTGTAGAAGACGGCGGGGATGCCGGTGGCGGCGTAGATGCGGGCGAGCGCGGCGCGGGTGTTGGAGAGTTTTTGGACGCCGGGCTGGGTGCGGGCGTCGCGGTAGGCGTGAATCGGATACACGAGGCGGCCGGCGTCGTTGACGAGCGCGTGGTCGACGCCCCAGGTGTCGACGCCGACGGAGGCGATGGACTTGAACTGCTCGGCGGCTTGGCGGAGGCCAGTCTGGACTTCGGACCAGAGGGTGGGGAGGTCCCAGTAATCGTGGCTGGCGAGGGAGCGGAAGCTGTTTGGGAAGCGATGGACTTCCGTGAGGGTGAGTTTGTTTTTGGACCAGGTGCCGACGATCACGCGGCCGCTGGTGGCGCCGAGATCGATGGCGGCGCAGTGAAGAGGTTGGGAGGTTTGAGCCATGGCGGAAGCGCGGGCAGACAGACCGCACCGGAGAAGGGTAAAGCGAATGAGCGATCAGTCAGCGTGCCCGTCGCGGCGGGTGCAACCGGGATGGAGGCAGACTGTTTGAGCGATTCCGCTCATATAAGCGCGCCGTCGGCCAAGCGGTCAAGGGCGAGGGGGGGGCGGCTCAGCGCCCGCGTCATCTAACCTGATAGGTTAAACGACGCTGAAGGGGGCGTCGGGCGTGGCGTGGGTGAGCGGGCGGTCGAGCGGGGTGCAGCGCGCGACAAGGTCGTCGACGTGCGCCGTTGCCAGAGCCACGGACGTGTCCGCCGCGCCATAGTAGAGTTTCACCTCACCGGAATCCTCGAGAATCATTCCGCACGGGAAAATCACGCTGCCGCGGAAGCCGTCGAGCTCGTAGTCGGCTTCAGGAGCGATCAACGGATCACGCATCAATCCGATCACGCGTGAGGGGTCCTCGAGATCCAGCAACATCAGGCCGGCGTAGTAGCGCTTGAACCAGCCGCGAGCTTCCCAGCCTTTCAACTGCTGCGCGGGGTTGCGGTTCACCGCATGAATCGAGACCAGCCAGCCCCGAGGCGTTTCGAGGGGCGGCGCAGCGGGTCCGATTTTTGAGTTAGCGTAGGGCACTTCGTCCGGACCGAGGACGGGACGGTTGCGGCCCCAGTAGATCAGGTCGGGCGACTCGGCGCACCAGATGGGAAACGCCTCGGGCTCCGGGCGCATGTAGACGGGAAATGGACGCTCGAGGCGGACATAATTTCCGACGATCCGGCGGGGAAAAAGAACCATGTTGCGATTGTCCGGCGCGCTGAGACTGAGCCAGTTGAAGTGTTGAAAATCTTCCGTGCTGGCGACGCCGCCACAGACGCCATGCGCGGTGTCGACCGCGAAGCACATGTAGAGCCGGCCCTCGATGACGGTGAGCCGCGGATCGTAGATGCGGCGGACAAAATCCGGCGCGTAGCGATGTCGCAGCAGCCGACGAAATTCCTCGCGCACGATTTCCTCCGTCAGGACTGGCTTCGGCTCCACCGTCCACGCAATGCCGTCAGGGCTGGTGGCCAGGCCGATGTTGGTGCCGTCGAAGACCTCGTCGCCGACGCGCCCGTAGTCGTTGCGGAACACCATGAGGTAGCGACCCTCGTGGCGAACGACGCCGGCGTTGAACGTCAGGGTCGACGGAAACGGCACATTGCGGGAGGAAAGAACGGGATTGCTGGGATGACGACGCATGGAAGGAGGGACGGACGAACACCGGGGCCTTCGGCGCACGGAGGAATGGCGCGCCGGCACGTGATGAGTGATCGCAGCTCACCCCCGGCCGAACAACGGTCGCCTTACTCTTATCGAAGATCTTAGGGGGTGATTGCGGCCCCCATCATTCACCTGCGGGAGAAGCGGCCTGCGTATCCGGAGCGTGGTGACGCGCAGAAGGGGAGCGCGCGATGGACGATCCGCGTTCGCTCAGGGCGCGGCAGGCGTGAACACGAGTTCGCGGACGAATTCGTTGGGGGCCGCGATGTTCAACGCTTCGGGCGTGTCGGCCGTCACTCCATTCACGGTGTTGCCGCTGAAGGTGACGCCCTGCACGACGCCGGACTCGCTCGCGCCTCTGATCAGCGAGGGCGTCGAGCCGAACGCGCGCACGTTGCAGTTGCGCACGGTGACGTTCCGAAGCGGTCCGGTGTCACGCGCGGTGATTTCAAGCCAGCGGCTCTCATTACCGTCGCGCGGCCAGAATCCTTCGACGTCGATCGAATCCACCACGATGTTCTCCGCGGGCGCAGCGCCCCAGCGGTGATTGATGGCGATCGCTCGCATGCTGCGGTAGGAATATGAATTTCGGAACGTCACGTTCGTTTGGGGCTGACGGTTGCCGAAGCCGAGCTTGAAGGTCGCGCAACGGCTCCAGCCGACGCAGTGCTCGAACACGACATCGTCGAGCGGCTGCGGCTCGCCGGGCCAGTTCACGCCGGTGTCCGTGTCGCGGTCCCACGTTTTCGTCGAGTAGGTGTCGTCTTCGGCGACGGCGATCGCGTGGCTCACGAGCACCTGCTGACACTCCTGAATGTCGATGGCGTCGTTCTCGTGATCGCGGTCGTTTTCGTTGAAGTGTTTCGTGTCGCGCAACGTGATTCGGCGCGAGCGCGTGGGGATGACCTGCCAGAGCCCGCTGTCCTTGAACGTAATCCCCTCGACTGTGAAATCGCTGCACGCCAGCGGCACGAGGAGGTGGTTGAGATACCGGTGCGTGTTGCGCATGAAGCTGCCCCGCCCATCGATCGTGCCGCGACCGTAAAGCCGGATGTCACGCGCCCCAGGCGCGGTGACGATGAACCACGTCCCGTCCATGCGCAGAGATTTTTTGTGATAATGGGTCGTGTAGTCGGCGGGATTGCCCGTGCCCCGGATGACGGCGCCGGCCGAGAGGTAGAGGTCGACATGGCTCTTCAGCACGAGATTGCCGCAAACGAACACGCCGGGCGGAACGTAAACGGTGCCACCGCCGGCGACGTGCGCGGCGTCGATCGCACCCTGCACGGCTGCGGTCGCGAGCACGCGGCCAGAGGGGTCGGCGGCGAAAGGAGCGGCGCAGATGTTGAAGATCGTGGGCCCGGCGGCGGGCGGGACATCCGTCTCCAGTGCGTCGGCGGCGAGCACGAGTTCGGGGAGATCGTTGATCTTCACGATGAGATACGACGGCTTCTCGAGGACGAAGCGCAGGGTGTTGCCGTGAACCTCCGCCGGAATCTCGAAGGCGAGCGGGCTGATGCGGTGGGAGGCGATCGGTTCGCGCGCGGTGATCGTGACGAGGGTGCGCCCGGAAAAAGAAAACTGGCTGTGCTGGTAGATCGGCCCGTTGGCGACGATCGGAACTTCCTGCGAGTCCGCGGTGAGGCGAAGGGCTTCATACGAAGTGTAGATCGGGGGAAGCGCGGCAATCGCGACCTCGGCCGAGAGCCGGTCGGTGCCGAAGCAAAGAAGGAAGAAGGTCGCAAAAACCTGGCGGCGAAGCGTGGCGCGGGAGAAAGGAGCGGGACGATGCATGACGGAAGAGGAGTGTTTTAAGACGAGATCGCGGTGGGGATAAAAAAAGCAGGACAGGTCGAAACCCGTCCTGCCGGTGAAAAGCTCTGAGCGCGCCGGGGGAGGCGGGTTTAGAAGGTCAGCGTGGAGGTCACTTCGAACGTGCGTGCCTCGCCGATACGATACGCCGGGACGATGTAGTCGTTCACGTTGCCAATCGCGATCGGGTCGGCGCGAACGGCGACGAGGAGGTTGTCGTTGAGGACGTTTCGCACGTTGAGCTGAATGCGCCAGCCGAAGCGCTTGTTCTTGAAGGTGCGTTCGTAGCTGAGCCAGGCGTCGACCGTCGTCTGATCGGCGCCCATGAAGGGATGCTTCACGTCGCTGATGGCACCGAGAACGGGATCGGTGATCACGGGATAACCGATGGCGATCTCGTCGAGCCAGCGGACGGCGCCGCCGACGCCCCAGCCCTTCAGGCGACCTCCGTTGTCGAACTGGTAGTTCGTGATCAAGTTCGCATGCCACTCGCGCAGCTCCGGCGTGGGTGAGCCGGTTTGGAAGGTTCGCAGCGCGCCGGGATTGTTGATGAAGTTGTCGGCGTAGCGAATCGTCGTCCATCCCGGGCTGGCGATGAGGTCCCGCACCGCGGGGAGATTCCAGTAGGGCGCGCGGTCGGCGATCAAGGCGGCGACCAACGGGTCGGGCGCGCCGTAGGTTGCTTCCTGGCGGGCAACGTTGAGCATGATGCGCCAGTTCCGCAGCGGGTTGTAGATGAGTTCGAGTTCGTGGCCTTCTGAAACGGTGCTCGTCGTCGAGGTGAACCCGGTCGGATTGTTGAACAACAGGTTCGTGCCGGTGGGCGTTGTCGCCGAAGCCCGCATGTTGAACGACGAGAGATATTGGCTGTAGAGCGCCGAGGGTGAGCCCAGCCCGAAGCCGACATAACCGGCGGCCGCGAGCGCCTGTTGCGTATTCGTGCTTTGGAGACGTTGTTCGAGCTGCGCGAACTGGCCCAGGATCGCAGTGGCGGTGGAGTCGGCCTGATTGATCTGGTCGGTGCGGTATTTTGCCGCGCGCACGACGAACTTGCCGTCGAGCAGCGTCAGACCGATGCCGGTCTCCTTCGTCGTGCCGGCCTGCGGATCAATCGGGCGGCCCAGCGCGTCCTGGCGGAAGCCCGTGACCTGAAAATTCTCCGATTCGTTTAAATAGAACGACAGGGCGATGCGACCCGGAACGCGCTGCAGCCAGCGCGGTGGCACGTGCAGCGCGTAGCCCTGGCTGAACAGGTTGTTGCTGACCGAAAGCGCGGGCGAGACGGCCGGACGGGCGGTGTAGATCGCGCCAGTGGCCGGGTTCGTGGAGGTGTTGCGGCCGGTGAAATTCTTCACCGTGTCATGGCGCCAGCCCAGCGTGCTGACGAAGAGATTGTTCCAGAGATTCCCCTGCCAGACCAGGCCGGAGGATTCGACTTCGTCGCGACTCGCCGACGTGCCCGTGGTGAGATGTTCAAAATCCGGATACTGGTAAACCGTCGCGGGCGTGAAGGTCCATTTATAGCCGTTCTGCCGGTTGTAAGTCCACGTGGAGATGGATTCGGGCAGCATCAGCCGCGCCTGCACGGGCTGGATGTGCGCGCCGACGGGACTCGCGGCGCCGGCGAGGGACGGGCCGAGATAAACGAGGGACGAGATCGTGCGGTCGTTGAGCGCGGTTGAACCCGAGCCGCTGGCGAACGTCGGGTCGAGCGCGGCATACAAAGCCGAGAGGCCGAACGATTCCTTGACGGAGTCCTGATAGAATCCCGTGACGGAATGCTCGCCGAGGAACCGCAGGAGCCAGTGGCTGCTCTTCTCGGCGAAGTCGTAGCGCACGAAGGCCGTGGCGCGCAGATCCTCCGAGTCGTTGTAGGACCGTGAGGAGAGACCGCGCGACGAGATGAAGGGACGACCGAAATTCGGGTTCGGGCGACCGTCGACCGTCTGCCGGTTGTGATCGACGGTGATCCGGTTGGCGCGGTTGGTATCCATCGCTTCGAATACCTCGGTGGTGCGATGCTGCTGATCGTAGACGAGTTCGACGCCGGCGTGTCCGTCGAAGAGGAGTTGTTCGGCAGCGATATTGAAAGCGTCGAAGTCGAGCGTCGTGCCGCTGTTCGGTCCGTCGATCAGCTGCTTGCGGTAGTCGAAGATGGAGCGGTCGGTGATTTGCGGAGCGATCATGAAACCGGAGAGCACGGTGCCATAAAGGTCGGGACGATAAACGCCGGACACCTGCGGCGCGCTGAAGCGCCATTGCTCGGCGATGTCTCCGGCGGCAGGCTGGTTGGCGGCCCGGTCGGCGTTGGCGACGAATGAATCGCTCGGCGCACCGTTGCTCGGACTGCTGTAGAGCACCCCGGGATTCGCGAACCAGCTCCCGGCGCCGGCATCCATATTCTTGTAACGCTCGAAGTTGCTCGTCGGGTTCGCGGCGGGATCGCCCAGAAAAGCGCCGACGGCGAAACTCGGCCCCAGGTTCAGCGGACTCTCCTTCGCGATTTTGCCGTAATACCACCAGGGGCTGAGACCATCGACCGGCGGGTCGGTGCGCGGGAGGGATTGCTTGATCTGGCCGAACTCGCCGTTGAAGCGGATGGTCGTGTTGCGAAAGGGACGATACGTCAGCGCGGCGTAGAGACGGTCCTGATCGCGGAAGGACGGTTCCTGTTCGTATTTTCGTTGGTCGTGAAGGCCGGCCACGCGGAGTGAAAGCTTTTGGTCCACCAGCATGCGCTCGGTGTCGAAGGAGGCGCGGATGCTGCCGTTGCCGTCCGCTCGGGCCTGCAGGGCGGTCCGGTTCGTGAATCGCGGCAGCAACGTGGCGTTGTCGATTATGCCCGCGGGGCTGCCGAGGCCAAAGAGGATGGAGTTGGCGCCGCGATTGATGGTCGCGCTCTCGGTGTTGTAGCTGTCGAGCGGAATGCCGCTGGCGAAGAAGTTGCGCGTGAGATCGGCGGCGGCGAGACCGCGCACGCGGGTGGTGGGATTCACTTCCCGACGCACCGCATAGTTGTTGCCGCCGTCGCCGCCGGCCGTGAAGCCGCTGAAGTTGCCGCCGACGCCGTTGACCTCGGTGCCCGTGGTGTAGGTGAGCACTTGAAAAAGGTCGGTGGCCCCGGTGTCCCGCAGAAAATCCTTGGTCACAACGCTGACCGAGGCGGCGATGTCCTTCAGCGGAGTCCGGAGGCGGGTGCCTGCCAGCGAGTCGGTCGCAAGATAGCCGGTGTCCGTGGTGGCACTCACGACGAACGGGCTCAGCATGACAATCTCTTCTTCGCCCGAGCCCGGATCGGTGGCCGGGCTGGTTTGAGCCGTCACAGCGGCGGGCACGAGCGCGAAGGCGAGAAACGCCGAGAGCGTTCGACGCGTGCAGAGGCAGGGGAAGTTCATGATGCTTGGCGGGGAGACGGGGTTGACTTGAAGATGCGCCTGGCGCGAGCAGCGATCGCCGAAAAGGGTCGGGGCTTCGCCGCATAGCGGGGCGCTCTGGTTGAGCCACAGGAGGGGCGAGCACGGCGAGGAACACAAAACACCGGTTACTCTTAACGAAGAGTGAGATTTCGGCCGGTCGGTCGGGGGCGCGGTCGTGGAGCAAGCACGACGTTTTCGAGTCTTTCGCCGCGGCCCAGGGAAGCCACGGCGAACCAAGTGAAGGCGGGCGCGGTTCGGCTCTGCGCGAGGGCGAGGTGGGTGGAAGATGGTCGGGGCGTTGCGAACAGGAGCGACCGGTCGGATGCAACGAGCGGAAAACAAAGCTCGTCGTTGCCGCCGCTCCGCCAACGCCGCTATTACTCTTACCGAAGATGAAAGACGCCCCCGCTTACGTGACCCAGAGCCAGGTGGCGAAGCGCGCGAAGGTTCACCAGACGACGGTCTCGCTGGTCTTTCGCAACCATCCCTCGGTGCCGGCGGAAACGCGCGAGCGGGTGCTGACGGTGGCGAAGGAGATGGGCTACAAGCGACACCCGTTGCTGGCGGCGTTGATGAGCACACGTCTGCGGCTCTCGCCCAACACGGGCAACTCGGTGCTGGCCTTCCTCACCGACTTCGACCGCAAGGATCGGTGGAAGGAATCGCCGACGGCGGTCGAGATGCTGGCGGGCGCGCGGCGTCGCGCGCAGCAGCTCGGGTTTCGCGTGGAAATTTTCTGGCTCGGTGATCCGGAGGTGCGGCCGGAGCGGCTCGCCGCGATCTTGAAGGCGCGCAACATCCATGGACTTCTGCTCGCGCCGACTCACCAGCCACGCGGGCTGTTCAAGTTCGATTTCGAGCCCTTTGCGGTGGTCGGTCTGGGGGTGAGCAGTGAGACATCCGCGATGCTCAGTGTGGCGCACGATCATTTCAACGGCATGCGCCGCGCGCTGCAGCAGGCGCTGGCGGCGGGGCGGCAGCGGGTGGGCGTGGTGCTGACGATGAATGCGAACGAGATGGTGCGCACGAAGTGGCTGGCAGCGCATGCGTTCGTGGCGGCCGGAGACCGGCGGGTGTTGAAGACTCCCGAGTGGCACGAGCCATTTTCGCCGGAGCGTTTCAAGGCGTGGCTCGGCAAGCAGCGGCCGGACGCGATCGTGGGGACGTTCGAGGATTCGTTTCGCACGTTTTTGAAAAACGAAGGCTTTCGCATGCCGAAGGACATCGCGCTGGTGTCGTTGAGTGTTGCGGCGAGTGATCATTTCTACGCAGGGATTCATCAGCGATCGGACACGATCGGAGCGCGCGCGGTGGACCTGCTCATCGGTGCGCTCAATCACAACGAATCGGGTCTGCTGCCGATGCACCAGGTGTTGCAGATCGAAGGCGAATGGCGCAACGGTGCGTCGCTGCCGGCCGCGAAGTAAGCGGGACGGGATCGGCTGACGCGCGCTGACTCTTGGGTAAGAGTTTTTACCGGATTGAAGCGGTTGGCGTGACTGCAAGGCTTCGAGCCACCGACGCTCATGTCGCCTCCTCAAAGCTTTTCACGACGGCGTTTCGGATTTTATAGCGGCAGGGCTCCGTGCCTGCCGATCGTGCGAACCGCCGCGGAAAAGCGGGCAGGCGCGGAGGCCTGCCGCTACGCCCGGGAACCCGAGGCTAGCTCGCGATGAGCAGCATCGCGCAATCCGGTCCGCCTTTGACGCAGCCGATCGGCTGGCGTTCGTGGCGGATGCTGGTCGTCGCGGCGTGCGCGGGCATGGTGTTCTATCTCGACCGGCAATCGCTCGCGATTCTCAAGTCGACGATTTCCGAGGCGCTGAGCCTGAGCAACGCGGACTTCGCGCTGCTGATCACGGCCTACATGGTGCCTTATACGGCGTGCTATCTTTTTTCGGGGCGGCTGATTGACCAGTGGGGCACGCGGCGTGGCGCGAGTCTCTTTCTGCTCGGCATGGCGATCGCGACGTTTGGGTGTGCGGCGGCGAGAAATTTTCCGGAGATGGCGGTCGCGCGTGGTCTGCTCGGCGTGGCCGAGTCCGGCATTTCGCCGTCGATCATCCTGATGATGACGTTGTGGTTTCCCTCGGCCCGTCGCGCGTTCGCGGCGACGCTCGCGCAAGGCATCCAGGCGCTCGCTCCGGTGATTGCGCCGCCGCTGCTGGTGTGGCTGGCGCTGCGCGGCGACTGGCGGATGTCATTCGCGCTGCCGGCGTTGTTCAGCCTGTTGGTGGCCGTGTTGTGGTGGACGTCCGATCGGCATCCGCCGCTCGCGCCGACCGCGGCGGCGCGGACCGCGGCGGCGAAGCAGAGCCTGGGTGCGAGCTTGCGGTTGATTTTCACGATTCCAGCGCTGCGCGGGCTGATCATCGCGCGGATCCTGTGCGATCCCTTCTATTTCTTTCTGAACTACTGGCACACCGGTTTCCTGCAGGAGCACGCGGGCTGGAGCCTGGCGGAGATCGGCCGGTGGACGTGGCTGCCGTGGGTGTTCGTGCCGGTGGCGAACATCGCGACGGCGGCGTGGTCGGACCGGCAGGCGAAGAGGACGGGCGATCCGGCGGGCGCGCGGAGTCGGACGCTGCGTTTGCTCGCCTGTCTGGCGCCGGCGGCGGCGGTGGCGCCGTTCGTGCCGCATTCCGGGCCGGCGGTGCTCGGGCTGATCACGTTGAGCCTCTTCATGACCAATTGCTGGATCGCGCTGTCGGGCGTGATGGTGAGTGAACTCGCGCCGAAAGGAACGATCGCGACGACCATCGGAATCCTGAGCGCGCTCTCGGGGGTGACCAGCATCCTGTTCAACCAACTCGCGGGTTCGCTCGTCGACCAGTTTGGATACGCGGCGCTGTTTGTTGGCGGCGCGTGCCTGCATCCGCTGGCGGCGTGGATCTTGTGGCGGACCCGGGGCAAGACCCTCGTGCGCGGGGCCATCTGCGTGATGTGATCGACATTGAGCGAGTGGATGATCGGGCAGTGCTTGTCGCCGTGCTCGGCGCGGGGCGCGGCTTGCCCGCTACGCTGCGGCGGAGCGAAACGGGGTCAGGAATGAGGGCGGGGCCTCCGTGATCTCCGGATGGGGCTCTGCGTCCTCTGTGTCGCAACAAACCAGTTTTCCTTAGCGGAGGAAGGCTTCGTGGAGGCCGCCGTCGACGGTGATGACCTGGCCGGTGGTTTTGCTGAGGCGTTGGGTGACCAAGAGGAAGTAGGCCTCGGCCTGGTCGGCGGGGGTGATCGGCGATTTGGTGAGCGTGCGGTCGGCGTAGAACTGGGCGAGTTTGCGCACGAGGGAGTCGGTTTCTTCGTCGTCTTTATAGGCGATGTTGTATTTCGCGAGGGAGCCGATGACGCGGTCGCGGGGGAACATCGCGGAGCCCTGCACGACGGTGGCGGGGGCGACGCCGTTGACGCGGACGAGCGGGGCGAGTTCGACGGCGAGTTCGCGGACGAGGTGGTTCGCGGCGGCTTTGGAGGTGTCGTAGGCGAGTGATCCTTTTTTGGATACGACGGCGTTGGCGGACGTGGTGAGAACGAGGTTTCCGCGGAGGCCTTGTTCCTTCCAGGTTTTCGCGGCTTCGTCGCCGACGAGGTAGGAGCCGGTGACGTTGATGTTGAAGGTGAGCGCCCACTTGTCGTCGGGGATGTGGCCGGTGGTGTCGCTGGGGACGAAGATGCCGGCGGTGACGCAGATGGAGTCGAAGCCGCCGTAGGCGAGCGCGACGTTGTCGAGCATCGCGCGGATGGAGGCGCGGTCGGTGATGTTGGCGGAGAGGCCGAGCGCGGGGCCGCAGTTGGAGAGGCCGGTGCCGGCGACGCCGATGCCGAGGCCGTATTTGTCGGTGATCTCTTTCGCGGTGGCGTTGGCGGCGTCGGCGTTGAGGTCGACGGCGACGATGTGGGCGCCGTCCTTGACGAGGCGGTGGGCGGTTTCCTTGCCGATGCCGGAGCCGGCGCCGATGACGACGATGATCTGGCGCGCGAGTTCTTTCTCGGCGGGCATGCGCTTCAGTTTCGCTTCCTCGAGGAGCCAGTATTCGATGTCGAAGGCTTCCTGTTGCGGGAGGGCGATGTAGGTGTCGATCGCCTCGGCGCCGCGCATGACCTCGACGGCGCAGTTGTAGAATTCGGCGGTGACGCGGGATTCGGATTTATCCTTGCCCCAGGCGATCATGCCGAGGCCGGGGATGAGGACGACCGTGGGATTCGGGTCGCGCATCGCGGGCGAGTTGGCGTGTTTGCACTTGTTGTAATACTTCGCGTAGTCCTCGCGGTAGGACACGAGACCGGCGGCGAGTTTCTTTTTGAGCGCGGCGACGTCTTCGGACTGCGGGTTCCAGGCGACGTAGAGCGGTTTGATCTTGGTGCGGAGGAAGTGATCGGGGCAGGAGGTGCCGAGTTCGGCGAGGCGGGCGGCGTCTTTGGAGTTAACGAAGCGGAGGATTTTGGCGTCGTCCTGGATCGTGCCGATGAAACGCTTTTGTTGGGAGACCTGGCCGCGGAGCCACGGGAGGATGGCGGCGAAGGTGGTGCGGCGTTGGGTGTCGTCGAGGGTTTGGTATTTTTGTCCGCCGAACGCGGCGGCGTCGCCGCCCTTGGCAGTGTATTTTTCTTCGATGTAGGTGGCGGCGCGCTCGATGAAGTTAAGGGTGTCGGTGTAGCACTGCTTGTCGTCGTCGGCCCAAGAGATGAAGCCGTGCTGGCCCATCATGATGGCGCGTATATTGGGCTGCTCGCGGGAGATTTTTTGCATCGCGAGGCCGAGTTCGAAGCCGGGGCGCATCCAGGGGACGTAGGCCATTTCGCCGCCGAAGATTTCCTGGGTGAGCTTTTCGCAATGTTTCGAGGCGGCGATCGCGATGATCGCGTTGGGGTGCATGTGATCGACGTGCTTGCCCGGGAGGAAGGAGTGGAGGGGCGTGTCGATCGAGGAGGCGCGCGGGTTCAGGTTGAACGTGGCGTGCGTATACATGCCGACCATGTCGTCCTCGGCGGGGGCTTTGAGGCCTTTGTCGGAGCGGGCGGCGTAGAGGTTTTGGAGGTCGAGGAGTTTTTGCTGGTAGAGGGAGGAGAAGTTTTCGCGCGTGCTGGTGCGCAGGTCGCCGCCGGAGCCTTTGACCCAGAGGACCTCGGTGGGCTGGCCGGTGAGCGGGTCTTTTTCGGTGATTTTGGAGGACGTGTTGCCGCCGCCGGTGTTGGTGATGCGCTGGTCGCTACCGAGGAGATTGGAGCGGTAGACGAGGCGGGCGACGGGATCGAGGGAGGCGGCTTTGGCGTCGTCCCAGAGGAAGTTCACGTGGCGGTAGGAGGGCATGGCGGATGGCGGAGAAGTTGAGAGTTGAGGGATGAAGCAGGGTTGAGAGTTGAGAGACGGGGAGACGGGTGAAAGGGCGGCGGTGGGTGAGTCGCGCGCGAAAAGGCTACGCAGCGGCGAAAGCGCGCAAGTGGCGAGGGAAACGGATTCGGACTGTTCCGTCGAGTGTGCGGGCGGTAGTCCCGTTGAACCCGTCTCCCCGGTGGACGGGTGAGGGGAGTTCAACCGCGAATGGACGCGAATGAGCGCGAATTCGAATCAGGTCAGGCGGTTGAGGCGGTGGATGGCGGCGAGGAGGAGGAGGGCGCCGGCGGCGATGAGCACGGCGAGGGCTTCGAGGGAGACTTGGGCGAGGGAGCCGGCGGCGGCGGGGAGGAAGGCTGCGCCGAGGTAGGAGGCGCCGGATTGGCGGCCGATGACGGTTTGGACGGCGTCGGGGGCGAAGCGGCGCGGGACCTCGTGCATGAGGCCGGGGTAAACGGGTGCGAAGCCGAGGCCGAGCAGAACGAGCGCGAGGGCGGCAACGGGGATGTTGGGGGCGAGGACGAAAAGCACGGCGCCGACGAGGGCGACGATGGCGCCGAGGCTGACGAGGCGGCGGTTGCCGAAGCGATCGACGACGAAGCCGTTGAGGAGGCGGCCGGCGGTGATGGCGGCGAAGAAAGCGGCGCCGCAGCGACCCGCGGTGTCGATGGGAACGCCGCGCGAGACGACGAGAATGGAGCTGGCCCAGAGGCCGGCGGTGGTTTCGACGCCGACGTAGATCGTGAAGATGGCGGCGGAGAGCCAGCCGGCGGGGGAGTTGGCGGGTGTGGTGGGGATCGGGCCGGTGAGCTGTGAGGCGTTGTCGGCAAAGGTGCGCTCGGGGACGGCGCGCCAGAGGCGGAGGGTGAAAAGAAAAAGGAAGGCGAGGGAAAGCTGGATGCAGCCGAGGGTGAAATAACCGGGCCGCCATCCTTCGGTGCTGCGGCCGAGATAATAGGCCATGATGAGCGGGCCGCCGGTGGCGCCGATGCCCCAGCAGGCGTGGAGCCAGTTCATGTGGCGGCCGGAGTAGTGGCGGGCGACGTAGCCGTTGAGGCCGGCGTCGACGGCACCGGCGCCGAGGCCGAGCGGGAGGGCGGCGAGAGCGAGAAACGGGAGGTTTTGCGCGTGCGAAACGAGCAGGAGGGCGGAGCCGGTGAGCGTGCAGGAGACGAGGACGACGGGGCCGGTTTTGAAACGGGCCATGATGCGGCCGCTGGAGAAGCCGGACGCGGCGGCCAGCAGGGTGATGAGCAGGAGGAGCGGGCCGGCGAGGCCGATGGGGAGGGCGAGCGTGCGGTGGAGTTGGGGCCAGGCGACGCCGAGGGTGCCGTCGGGCAGGCCGAGGCTGACGAAGCCGAGGTAGATGATCGGCAGGAGGAGCGTGGCGGCGCGCGCGGGGTTCACGGGGAAGAGAGGGCTTGCGATTGGTGCGGCGGGCAATGGCCGGCGGGAGTTTAACAGTAGAACGGGGCGGATGAATGATGGCGTTCGCGGTGGGGGCGGGGATGGCGGGGAGCGTTGCGCGGCGAGCGCGCAACCTACAGTTGCGGTGGGGTGTGACGATGGGAGGAGGAGCGTAGCGTCTTGCTCCGGGCTGGCCCGATCGGGGGCTGTTTATTCGCGGGCGGGTTTACGAACTTGGCGCGAAACAGGCCTTTAGTCGCGCTCGCGCGCGACGATGTAAGGGTGATTTTTATACCCGTTTGCGATCGTGTCCTCCATCCCCACAACGCTCGACCTTCAGCCGGCGCGTCGCGTGCGCGGGCGGTCGCGTGCCGGGTCGGAGGGGAATCGGGGGGCGTTGCCGCTGACGGGGCAGACGGCGGATCGCGTGTTGCAGGCGATCGCGGCGGTGACGACGACGTCGATCGTGGTGGCGGATCCGGATCGCGTGATCGAGTGGACGAATCCGGGGTTCACGCGGCAGACGGGTTTTAGCGCGGAGGAGGTGCGGGGCTGGCGGCTGGAGGCGCTGGTCGAGGAGCTCGCGATCGATCCGGCGGCGGGGCTGGCGGTGGGCGAGGTGCTCGATCGCGGGGAGACCTTTGTGGTGGCGCTGGAGAACGAGACGAAGGAGGGACGCCGGTATTGGGCGGACATCAACATCGAGCCGATCTGGGATTCGCAGGGGCGGATCACGGCGTATTTGATGTTGCAGGACGACATGTCGGAGCGGCGGGAGCACGAGGAGACGATGCGGCGGGCGAACGCGGCGATGCAGAATTTGAATTCGCAGTTCGAGAATGCGATCGAGCGGGCGCAGCAGCTGGCGATGGAGGCGGCGGTGGCGAACCAGGCGAAGAGCGCGTTTCTGGCGATGATGAGCCATGAGATCCGCACGCCGTTGAACGGCGTGATCGGGATGACGGGGATTCTCGAATCGAGCCGGCTGGACGAGGAGCAGCGCGAGTGTTTGCGGACGATCAAGATGTCGGGCGAGGCGTTGCTCGCGGTGATCAACGACACGCTGGACTATTCGAAGATCGAGGCGGGGCGGCTGGATCTCGAGCAGGTGGAGTTCGATGTGCGCGGGTGCGCGGAGGAAGCGGCGGAGCTGCTCGCCGGAAAGGCGTTTGCGAAGAAGCTCGAGCTGGTGTGCGACGTGGCGGAGGACGTGCCGCGGAAGATCGTGGGCGATCCGGTGCGGCTGCGGCAGATTTTCGTGAACCTGATCGGGAACGCGGTGAAGTTCACGGCGACAGGTGAGATCGTGTTGGAGATCGCGCAGGTGTCGCGCGAAGGCGAAAACTGCACGTTGCGGATGGGCGTGCGCGACACGGGCATTGGCATCCCGCCGGAGAAGCAGCACCGGCTGTTCAAGAGTTTCTCGCAGGTGGATTCGTCGACGACGCGTCAATATGGCGGCACGGGGCTGGGGCTCGCGATCAGCAAGAAGCTCGCGGAGTTGATGGGCGGAACGATGTGGGTGGAGAGCGAGGCGGGGAAGGGGGCGAATTTTCGGTTCACGGTGCAGGCGCGTGCGGTGGAGGAGAACGCGGAGGAAACGGCGGCGGCGAAGGTGTTGGGCGGCCGGCGCGTGCTCGTGCTCGACGACAATGCGACGAGCCGTGATGTGCTGGCGCGGCATCTGCGGTTTTTCGGGGCGGAGCCGGTGTGCGCGGCGACGGTGGCGGAGGCGGAGGCGCGACTGGGGGCGGGCGAGGCGATCGAGGTGGCGCTGGTGGATTTGCACATGCCGGGGATGTCGGGCGTGGAGTGGGCGCGGGGGGTGGCGGCGAAAGGGAAACGTTTTCCGATGCTGCTGTTGAATGCGATCGGCGAGACGGTGACGGAGCCGGCGATCGATGGGCCGCTGCACAAACCGGTGAAGCGGGATTTGCTGGGCGAGAGGCTGGCGCAGGCGCTGGGTGGGGCGGCGAAGCGGCCGGGCGCGTTGGTGTCGGCGCCCGCGGATTTGAAGCGCACGGCGCTGGTGAAGCCGCTGAAAATTTTGATGGCCGAGGACAATGCGGTGAACCAGACGGTGGCGCGGCATCAGTTGTCGCGGCTTGGCTACCAGGTGACGGTGGTGGGCAACGGCGAACTCGCGGTGACGGCGGTGGAGGAGGGAGATTTCGACGTCGTGTTGATGGACGTGCAGATGCCGGAGCTGGATGGCTTCGGGGCGACGCGGAAGATTCGCGCGAATCCGCGGCATGCGGAGCTGCCGTGGATCGTGGCGTTGACGGCGGGCGTGGGCTCGGCGGATCGCGAAGAGGCGCGAGTCGCGGGGATGAACGATTATGTGGCGAAGCCGTTGCGGCCGGATGCTTTGGTCGAGGCGCTGGCGCTCGCGTATGAGGAAGTGAAGGCGCGGCGGAGCCGCGGGGCGTGAGCGCGCCGCGGAAGTTCCAAGAACCAAGTTCCAAGCTCCAGGGAAGATCCAGCCGCCAAGCGCCATTGGGGTGTTGGGGGGCTGGAAACTACCCGGAAAGAGGACGGCTTGCTGGTGCTCGCCGCTACGGACGGCGGAGAAAGGCAATGGCTCACGCTCTTGGCTGCTTTGCAGATACGGCTCGCGGGTGTTGCTGTGGCGGAGTTGTGCGGAGCGCGCAACCTACCGGCTGGCGAGGAAGGCCACTCGCTGGCGCTCGTAGCTACGGGAGTCAGGTGCCGTAGAGGCGGTCGCCGAAATCGCCGAGGCCGGGGAGGATGTATTTGCGGTCGTTGAGCTGGCGGTCGAGGGCGGCGGTGTAGATGCGCAAACCGGGGAAGTGGCGGTCGACTTCGGCGACGCCTTCGGGGGCGCTCACGATGCTGAGGAGCGTGATGTTGACGGCGCCGCGGTCGCGAAGGGCTTGAATCGCCTGCACAGCGGAGCCGCCGGTGGCGAGCATGGGGTCGACGAGGAGGACGCGGCTGCCGCCGGTGAGCGGGGGGAGTTTGCAGTAGTAGCTGCGGGCGACGGCGGTCTCGTGGTCGCGCTCGAGTCCGATGTAGCCGACGGAGACGTCAGGGAACGCGTCGAGGATGGGCTGCACCATGCCGAGGCCGGCGCGGAGGATGGGGACGACGACGAGCGGTTGATGCGCGAGGACGCGGCCGACGTGGCGCTCGAGGGGTGTCTCGATAATTTTCTCGGTGGTCGGGAGATCGCGCGTGGCCTCGATCGCGAGGAGCAGGCTGAGCTGGTAGCAGAGCGTGCGGAAGGTGGCGGGGCGGGTGGTCTTGTCGCGCAGGTGAGTGATGACGTGTTGCGCGAGTGGGTGATCGAGGACGTGAAGCATGGCGCGCGGATAGTTGTGAGGCGTTGTGGTGCGCGGACGCGAGGTCGCGAGCGAGCTCGCGACCTATGGCGTGAGGTGGAGCGTGTGTTCTGTTTTGCCGGGAAGCAATGGTGTGGGTGTGCCGTTGACCCAGGCGTCGTGGCCGGCACGGAAAAAGGGCGAAAGCGGATGCCCGCTTTGGCCGCCGGGCATGTGGAAAATGCCTTCGTCTTCGCGGCCGGGGGAAACGACGAAACGGAGGCTGGCGCCGTAGGAGGGAGACTGGATGCGCGGCATGTGGGCGTCGCCGGGGAGCGGATCGGGCGGGAGGTTGAGACGGGCGGTGAGGAAATCCGGGAGCACGGACGCGAAGGTGTGGCGGATGCGGGCGCGGTTGGCATCGCCCCACGTGGCGCGGTCGAGCGGCGGGCCGGACTCCTCGATGCGGGTGATGGCGGAGTCGATGGCGGCGAGGAGAAGGGCGTCCCAGTTTTCGTAGCGGGCGGAGAGGAGGTGGAGCGGTTTCTCCTGCACGAGTGTCCAGAGCGCGGGCTCGTAGTGGAAGAGGCGCCAGTTGAAGTCGGGCATCTTTTCGACGCAGCGGACGAAGATGGGCGTGAGCGCGAGGTTGGCGGTGGTGGTGCGGAATTCGCGAACGAGGCGGTAGCCGACGGAGTCAGTAGAGGCGCGGGCGTTCCAGGTTTCGACCAAGCGGCGAAATTCGGCGCGCGGGGGATTTTTCGCGATGGTCTCGGGGGTGAGGACGTTGAGCGCGAGCTGTTGCCAGCGGGCGAGGAACAGCGCGCGGTCGTCGAGGGCGAGATCGAGGAGATCGGCGGGGCGGGCGTTTTCGAGAGTGGCGAGGCGGTCGCGGATTTGCGCGGCGCGGGGTGGCGAGGCGTAGCCGCCGTCGCCGATGCGGGCGAGAGCGTCGCCGCCGACGAGGCGGTTGTTGGCGGTCCAGAGGCGGGAGTGCTCGGGAGAGTGGAGGGCGGGGATTTTTTCGGGCGGGACGAAGCCGGCCCAGCGTCTGTCTCCAAAACTCCATGACACGGGAAAGCGACCGTCGAAGCCGATGCGCTGCGGGATGCGGCCGGCGAGGGTCCAGGCGATGTTGCCGTGGCGGTCGGCGACGAGGAAATTTTGCGCGGGGAGGCCGGCGGCGCGGGCGATGTCGACGGCTTCGCGAGCGGTGGTGGCGGTTTCGAGGCGGGCGAGGTTGAGATTCAGCGCGGCGGGATCGTGGGCGATCCAGCGATGGGCGAGCGGGAGCTGGTGGCCGTCGTCGACGAGAAGAGGGCCCCAGGCGGTCCAGCGGGATTCGACGGTGACGGGCGCGGCGTTTTTGACGTCGATCCGGTCGGTGCGGATTTCGATTTCGCGAAGGGCGTCGGCGCCGGGGGATTTGTAGAGGGTGCGCGAGAGGGGGTTAACGTCGACGGTGACGAGGTCGTTGGTGTCGGCGTAAGCGACGGTGAAGCCCCAGGCGATGTGGCCGTTGGAGCCGATGACGACGAGGGGGAGGCCGGGGAGCGTGGCGCCGACGACGCGGGCGGTGGGCCGTTCGAGGACGGCGCGATACCAGAGGTTGGGGACGGAGAGGTTGAGATGGGGATCGTTGGCGAGGAGGGCGGCGCCGGTGGCGGTGTGCGTGCCGGCGAGAGCGAAGCTGTTGCTGCCGGGGTGAAAGTCGTCGGCGGTGTCGAGCGGCGGAGAAGCGACGAGCGCGACGGGTTGGGAACGGATGTCGATGTAGCGGGCGGCGGGGATCGGCGGGATCGGGGCGGTGGTGCCGTCGAGGGCAGCGTCGTCGGGTGAGAGGAGTGGGGCGAAGAAGTCGACGGTCGGGATGCCGTAGCGGTCGCGGAGGGTGGTGAGGGAGCGCTCGTAGGTGTTTCGCGAATCCTGCAGGTCGAGGACCATGGTGTAGCCGACGAGCAGGCTGTCTTCGGCGTGCCAGAGGGCGGGCGGGGTGCGCAGGACGATGTATTCGAACGGGCGGCGTTCGAGGGCGCGAAGGCCGGCGTTGACGCCGAGGGTGTAACTTTCGAGGAGGGCGCGGTCGGCGGGCGGGAGCGAAGCGAGGACTTCGCGGGCAAGGGCGCGGAAGCGGTGCGGACGATGCAGGCGGTCGAGCGGGAGTGCGGCTTTGCCGAAGAGTTCGGCGAGTTCGCCGGCGGCGCGGCGGCGCATGAGGTCCATTTGGAAGAAACGGTCCTGGGCGTGGAGAAAGCCGAGGGCTTGGGCGACGTCGGGGCGTTGTTTGCCGCGGATCGTGGGGACGCCGAGGGCGTCGCGTGTGACGGTGACCGGGGCGGAGAGGCCGAGGAGCTGGCGGGAGCCGTCGAGTTGCGGGAGGCTGCCGCGAAGTTGGAAATAGAACCAGACGCCGGCGACGATGGCGAGGAGCAGGAGGAGGCTTAGGGCGCTGGCGAGGAGCTGGAGGCGTTTGGCTTGGGCGGGCGACATCGGCGAGTGAAGGCGGGACGGATGTCGCGCGATTAGGTCGCGGCGTAAAGCCGCTCCTACCTGGACGTGAGGTGGAGAGCTTCGCGGATTTTGGCGACGAGGACGTCGGGCGGCGGGGTGACGTCGAGCGAAAGGACGTCGGCGGGCGGCTCGAGGGTGGCGAGCTGGCTGTCGAGCATCGCGGGTTTCATGTAGTGGCCGTTGCGGCCGGAGATGCGGGAGAGGAGGAGTTCGCGCGAGCCGTGAAGGTAGACGACGGGGACACGTTTTGTATCGGGAACGAGGATGCGCCGGTAGGATTCCTTGAGGGCGGAGCAAGCGACGACGGCGTTTTCGTTGCGGGCGAGGCAGGTGTCGATGTGGGCGCGGAGGGCGGCGAGCCAGGGGGCGCGATCGGCGTCGGTGAGCGGCTGGCCGGCGGCCATTTTGGCGATGTTGGCGGGCGGGTGAAAATCGTCGGCGTCGGCGAAGGACCAGCCGAGTTCGTGGGCGAGGAGCTGGCCGACGGTGGATTTGCCGCTGCCGGCGACGCCCATCACGAGAATGACCATGGGGCGCGGGCGTTCAGGGGTTCCACGGCTGGGTGGCGACGGGGTCGCGACCTTCGTCGTAATCGAAGAGGTCGAACATCGTTTCGATGGTGAGGCCTTTGCTGGCGAGGCCGTATTCGGCGATGCGCTGGCGGACGGCGTCGGTGCGTTCGTCGCGCCAGCCGAGTTTCATCATGAAGCGATTCCAGACGTGGCATTCCTCGTCGGTGCGGGCGCCGCCGCGTTCGAAGGCCCAGGCGAGGAGCTGCTCGTCGTTGTCGGTGGCGAGCGCCTGGGTGCGGAGGTCGGCGTAAGGGATGCGAAGGAAGCGGCAGCAGCGGGCGTCGAAGGCGTTCGACATGGTTTCGCCGAGGTTGGCGACGAAGTCGGCGGGGAGCTGGCCGTTGGCGTGGAGGCGGATTTTGTC
>JAEZAD010000143.1 GCA_023430565.1 Verrucomicrobiota bacterium | reverse complement strand
GTCATACAGACAGGAAGATGCTGATAATACAGCATCAGAGAAATATACCCACGGAATATAGCCACAAGCAAACCACAATATAAATGGATACCCTTGTATGGGAGAAGACTTAAAGCCCACCTGGAATATAAACCAAAAAACAAGGATTGTCATGAGTGGTTGAATAAAGGCCCATAAAATACCAAATACTGAACCTGAGTATTTTGCCTTAAAATCATTCTTGGCCAGTGTAAAAAACAGCTGTCTACTGCTAATTATCTCTTTATAAAACTCTATTAAAGATTTAACTTTTGAAAACATATATGCTCACCGTTTTATATAAATTTAAGGTTTACGTTTTTTGGGCAACATTCTATAGAGTCCTTTTATAAATTTATACATTCTGGACACTAGCCTTTGCACTCTGGGATATTTCCCTAGTTTGTTTCGAACATAATCTGTTAAAATCTTTAGTACTTCTTTCCCAGTCAGACTAGTTCTATTATGCAATTTATAGCTGCTCTTCAACATGAAATTTAAATTCGTCAATTCAATTTGCATATAGCTTGAACTTATAACCCAGGCAGGGTAATACCCATCATGCTGTACAACCAAACCATATATTCTTTCAATTGCATGCAAAATAGTGCCATCTGTTTTGTTCGGCTCGACAGGAAAGTCAGAGTAATTCCAACCATAATCAACTAGGGTCTTTAAAGCTTTAGGCCTAAACCAGAACATTGTCCCGAGAGGCGATATCGTCTCATACTGGAATTCAATTGGCACTGATATACCAAGGGTTTTAGCAAGTTCTACAGTCTTCTCATAATTACCGCCCCACTCATTATACATTAGCGTATGATAGATACCATGTAATGGCGGAGGTGGCATAAGCATACCTAAACGGGGATTTTGCTCAAAGGTATTGATAATATTTTCAACTAAGGCAGATGATCCTAAGAGGTTTTCGAAACACTTGAAGCTAAAATCACTTCCAACAGTTAATGGTTTATCTTGTGTTGATTTCTTATCATGAACAAAGCAAACATAATCATATCTATATATAAATTCTTTCAGTGCAACCAGTATTGACCCCACATCACGGCCCCTATTGGGCATCAAAATAATTTCAAGCTTTTCGCAATGTAAATGTTGAAATACTTTCTCTACTTCGTCTTTCGTTTCATTACTCATAACAGTAATATATACATGAGTATACTTCGGCATGGATTTTGCATATTCAAAACAATACTGAACTAAGTCTTTAAAATAGATATGAATCATTAAGGCTAATTTTGATGTTGTTTTGCTCTTTTCAACAATACAATTATCTGGAAGGATATAATTTAAATGTAGATTTCTTTTCAGTAACAGTTGATTTGTTGTTCGAATAAGGTCTTCCCAGATCATATCGCTATTGTATTGAGTCTTATTTTTAATATAATCAAAGACCCGTGAGGCATATTGTCCAGAGGACTTCGAAAAAACCTCCTCATAGGCTCGGGTAAAAATTAGTTTATGTACAAATGGACATTTTCTCTCTTCAACAAGAGTATGAGGAACATCTATGAATGCGTTATAGGAGTATTCCCTTAAATCCGTGGTAGGAACGTATACCTGATATTTATAACCTAGATCAGATAATTTTTTTGTAATTGCACTCTCATGGTAGCAAAACATTTCTTCAAATGTATTAACTTTTAAATTATCCCAAAGGCCCCTAAAGACTTTATTTTTAATAATCTTATTCTTGAAGGCGATAAAATACCCCTGAATATGTGAGGGAATGTCACACACCCCAATACCGGGAAGCGATAGGTTTAAAACTTCCTGGTGTTCAGTGATACCCCAAAAATCAATTCCTGTATCTTTCATACTTTCGAATATTTCATTAAAATCAAAAAAAGGTCCATATATAGAATGGTCCAGTAAAATCATTTCATCATATTTTTCTATTTCGTCCCACCCTATGTATTTGATACCTTCACGGTAGCCTAGTGCATTTAGCCAGCAGTCGTTGATCATAACGATATCAGATGAGATGGACTTAAGGTCGTTTTTATCATCTTTTGTTATATATCCATTACATACTACAACAAGCCTACTCACATGTGATGAAAGCCTAGACAGAATATACTTTACATATGAACCTACTTTTCCTTGAGTATCATAAAAAAAATAGATACCTAATCTGTTTTTTGCACTAGACAAACTCAGTTCCTCCTATTACTGTCTTCAAGAATCATTTTTATTTTCTTACTACTACCCCATATGGCCGGTGAATCATACTTTCTCTCTGGGTAAGCACCATAATTAGGCTTTATCTTGAGGTTCTTCTCAGCAATAAAGTCCTGAATTTTATCTTTAAGTGAGACCGGCTCACCTGTACAGCAATTAATGATACCATTTATTCTATCTTGACCAATGGCCATAACGATCTGCTTCGATAAATCCTCAATTGATATGAAATCATATTTATTAGTCCCTGAAGTAAAAGGAAAAGTATCTTGACCTTCTGAATCCATCTTCATTATTTTTGAAAAGATAGAATTATTATTCAGGTCATCCCCATAAATATAAAATGCTCTTAACCATTGTAGAGTAACCCCACTATTCTGTGCTAAAACTGTTGCCACCTGCCGGAGTGTATTTTTTGCAATTCCATAAAAAGATAGCGGGTTAGTAGGTGTGTCATCATCGACCTCACCTTCCCAATATCCAATCTCATGCATTGTTCCCATTATTGCAATTTTTTTGATCCCGCCCTCTATAAGACTTTTCAAAAAAGCATAATGCTTAGGAAGATTATATATTTGTGTTTCTGAATTATGGATAAATCCATCTTGCCATGCAAGATGTAAGCATATATCTGGGCTTCCAAGCACTTCATAAAGCGACTTATAATTACTAAAAATATCTATGTTAACTTTATTGGCTCGATTATCTATTAGATCAGTCTTAATATCTACCGCAATGACATTATAGTTTTTGTCTAGGAGTTCCTTGACAACATGTCTTCCAATATATCCTCCTGCTCCTGTCACTAAAACTTTTTGCATTATTCAAACCTCCACACGAAAATTTAGTTTGATGGAGTCTATTTATCTATTGGTCTAGACTAAATAAGAACCTTTTTAAAGCGTCTTTCCAATCAGGCAATCGTTTGAATCCTGCTTCATCCAAACATTTCTTAGATAATCTAGAATTCAAAGGCCTTTTTGCTTTAGTTGGATAATCAGAGGTGTTTATAAAATTTACTTTTGAACTATAGCCAGCCAATTTGAATATCTCCTGTGCAAATTCTGCGAATGAACAATATCCTTCATTTGAAACATGATATACACCATACTTATCTACTTGTACCATATCACATAATAATGGCGCCAAATCAGCAGTGTATGTCGGTGATCCTATCTGATCAGAAACCACGCTTATCTCGTTTTTTTCTTTTCCTAACTTTAGCATTGTTTTAACAAAATTATTTCCGTTTTTCCCAAAAGCCCAAGAGATCCGTACAATATAGTACCGGGACAATAACTCCTTAACCACCAGTTCTCCTTGGAGTTTAGTTTTTCCGTATATAGATAATGGATCAGTTGCGTCTCCAACCTCATGGGCATGGACACCCTCTCCAGAAAAAACATAGTCCGTACTTATGTAAATTAGTTTAGAATCAATTTCCTTGCAAATTTTTGCTATATTTCGTGTGCCTACATGATTCACTAAACTGCATAGGTGTGAATTATCCTCTGCTTTGTCAACTGCGGTATAAGCTGAGCAGTGTATCACGGCGTCCGGACAACAGTTTCTAATAAAATTGAAAGTCGCTTCCTTGTCAGCTATGTCAAAATCATCAATGTCCACACCAACACAATCAATATTTCGTTTTTTTAGCTCACTGATTACATCATATCCAAGCTGTCCATTGGCACCTGTTACAAGTACTTTCATATCTTCTCCATATAATTATTTTATCTGTTGCCATACATTTTATCATAATAGTCCCGATATTCTCCGTTAACGATGTGTTCCCACCAGGACCTGTTTTCCAGATACCATGCTACTGTCAGCTTAATTCCATCTTCAAATCTTGTCGCGGGAAGCCAGCCCAGCTCATTATGAATTTTGGTGGGGTCAATAGCATAGCGCATATCGTGCCCGGGCCTGTCCGTAACATATGTAATGAGGCTTTCGGGCTTTCCAAGTGTCTTTAAAATGGTTTTAACAACCTCCAGATTGGTTCTCTCATTATGGCCGCCAATATTGTAAACTTCGCCTTCCCGGCCTTTATGAATTATCAGGTCAATGGCAGAGCAGTGATCCTCCACATAGAGCCAGTCGCGTACATTCTCGCCCTTGCCGTAAACCGGAAGGGGTTGATCTGCCAATGCCCTGGTAATCATCAAGGGTATCAGCTTCTCCGGAAAGTGGTACGGTCCGTAGTTATTAGAGCATCGTGATATTGTTACCGGTAGCTTGAATGTGCGGTGGTAAGCCAGTACAAGCAAATCAGCCGAAGCCTTTGACGCTGAATAGGGTGAGGATGTATGTATCGGCGTTTCCTCTGTAAAAAAAAGATCGGGCTTGTCCAGGGGCAAGTCACCATAGACCTCATCCGTTGATACCTGGTGAAATCTCTTTATTCCATACTTTCTGCAAGCCTCCATAAGTACCTGGGTTCCGATAATATTCGTTTCCAAAAACAGCCTGGGGTTCTCGATAGATCTGTCCACATGGGATTCTGCCGCAAAGTTGACAACAATATCGGGCTTCTCATTTTCAAAGAGAGTGTAAACGGTCTCCTGACAGGTAATGCTGCCTTTCACAAACCTAAACATAGGATTTTCCATTATATCGGACAATGTCTCCAGGTTTCCCGCATAGGTAAGGGCATCAAGGCATATTACTCTGTAATCAGTATACTTTTTCAGCATGTATTTAACGAAGTTGGCCCCAATAAAGCCGGCGCCACCGGTGACTAGAATCGTCATGTTCAATAATCCCCCTGATACACAAAATTCACATCGCTGTCTCTTAATAACGGAGCATTTTTATCTTTTGATGAAAGTATCGGATCACTTACACCCCAGTCCACATTAATCTCATCATCATTATAGGCTATACTTCTGTCAAACTCCGGGGCATAATATTCATCTGCTTTGTATTGTACCTCTACGTCATCGGTCAGTGTTACAAAACCATGAGCAAATCCCTTAGGTATAAAAAATTGCTTTTTGTTCTCTGCAGAAAGCTCAATTGATACCCATTTCTTATAAGTAGGAGATCCTTTGCGTAAATCCACCGCGACATCCAGAATAGCACCTCTTGTACAGCGTATCAGCTTGGCTTGGGCTTTGGGATTCAACTGAAAGTGCAGCCCTCTCAAAGTCCCCTTTTGAGCAGAATAAGACTGATTATCCTGCACAAATTCACATTCAAGACCCTGTTCCTGAAGCTTTCTTCTGGAATAGCTCTCAAAAAACCAGCCTCTGCTGTCTCCGAAAACCTTAGGCTCAATAATCAGCAGATCCTTTATATCTGTCTTAATTACCTTCATATGTAACTTCCTTAAAATCTTATTCTGCCCTCAGCCACTTTTTTAAGATGCACGCCATAGGGTGATTTCCCATATCTTTGGGCTGATTCAATCAGCGTACCCTTATCAATCCACTCATGAGTATACGCTATCTCTTCAAGCGCGGCTATCATTAAACCCTGTCGGGTCTCAATAGTCTTTATATAGTCGGAGGCCTCTGTTAGCGAATCGACAGTTCCTGTGTCAAGCCATGCATAGCCTCTGCCCAAAGTTATGACATCTAGCGATCCGTCCTCCAGATAAATACGGTTTAAGTCTGTTATTTCAAGCTCGCCTCTAGCGCTTGGTTTCAGTGAACGGGCAAATTTGCAAACTCTCTCATCATAAAAATAAAGACCTGTCACCGCATAATTGGATTTAGGTTCTTTAGGCTTTTCCTCTAGGGATACAGCCTTTCCGTCTATATCAAACTCTACAACTCCAAATCGCTCGGGGTCTTCCACATAGTACCCGAAGACCGTAGCCCCTTCAGTTTTTGAGGCTGCTCTTGTCAGTTGCGCCTTTAAACCATTGCCATAAAAAATGTTATCACCGAGAATCATAGCGCATCTATAGCCTGCAATGAATTCCTCCCCGATGATGAAGGCCTGGGCTAGTCCATCAGGGGACGGCTGTTCTGCATAGCTTAAGCTAATACCAAACTGGGAACCGCTTCCTAAAAGCTTCTTAAAATTGGGCAGATCATGAGGGGTGGAAATAATCAGAATATCCTTAATTCCTGCAAGCATAAGAACTGATAAGGGATAATAAATCATTGGCTTATTATAGACCGGAAGGAGCTGCTTGCTGGTTACCATTGTCAAGGGATAGAGACGTGTCCCAGAACCCCCTGCCAATATAATACCTTTTAAAGCTTTTTCCATTTCTGTTTACCTCGTCAGTCAATAATACACTTATATTATAAGGAAATAATCTTATATAAACAATGGTGTAGGGTCTATAAGTTTTTCCTGATAATCAATCCAATCAACTTTTTAAATGCCGATTCCGGAAGTTTAAAGGCTATGATTTCAAAAAACAGCGTGGGTTTATTATATTTTGTAAGGCGGAGCATTTTAAAAAAGGTGCCCCTTTTCCCCAGTGAATAATCATACCTAACTCTAACCTGTTCGATATATTCATCCAGAAACTCAGTGAGGGCTTGATGGCCGGAAAAGCGTGCCCTTATGGATTCCAGCATCAGAACATGGTTACGTAGCCTGAGTTCACGGTAGGAATTTTTATCAGTAATCTCCTTTAAGACCCCGGTTTGGTTTTTGCCGTGCTGCCTGTATCGTACCAAGGGCTTGTCTACATAAGCTATGGTTCCGTTTACAGATGCGCAAACCGCAAGCCAGCGATCATGCTGCATACCCAATTCAAAAGGAATTGCGGCTTTGGCAGTCTTAGCGTCTATTATCATACAGCATCCGCTAATAAAATTGCGAATCAGTATTCTCCGCCACAGCTCAAGCCCTTCAAAGTAATCAAATCTGCTTCTTACCTTTGTAATGCTTTCCGATACGTGCTTTCCGTCAGCATCAATGATTGACATGTCGCTGTATGCCAGAAGCCCCTTCTTTTCAAGCATGGCTTCAACCAGACCGGATATTTTATTCTCCTCCCAGATATCGTCCTGGTCGCAATAGGCTAAGTAATCACCCTCAGCCTCTAAAGTTAAACGCTCAAAGGTTTTATTGCTGCCAAGGTTGGTTTGATTGCGTATAACCTTAAACGGAAATCTAGTAATATACTTTTCAATGATACTTTTTAGGTTCTCTATACCAATGGTTGATGAGCAATCATCACAGACGAGTAGTCCTAAAGGCTCATAGTCTTGATTATTAAGAGAGATTAGCTGTTCCTTAATCCATTCAAGGTTTGGGTTATAGGTCGCCATCAGAATCGTTACTTTAGGGTTAATCATTAAATTTTCCTCGCTATACCCGCTTGTTTGGTTATTAAAATATTACACGCAAACCCCAACCCTAAAAACACCCAAAAAATCGGTGCAATACCAACAACACTGTCGTTGAATAGTCCTGCTGCCAAATAGCCAGAGACGGATAGAAATACCGCCATACCTGATAATGATAAAAAGGACTCATTGATGCTCTTAATGTAAAGCTTAATGCTTTGGATCATATAAAAGCCGATAAGGACAATAAAGGCGATGAGTGATGGAACACCGGTGTTGGCGGCGATCTGTAATAAAATATTATGGGGCTTGTCAACAATCATCTGGGCAGTACCATATGCCCGGATTTTCCCTATATAATCATCCTGGGGAAAGGCTACAGCATAGTTGTCCGGGCCATACCCCAGCAAGGCCGCATTTTTAATCATGGGCAGGGTTCTAGACCAGATGTAGCCCCGTGCAGAGCCTAATCGCTCTTTCCCCTCAAAGCCAAGAGTCTCAGGTTTATGGATGACATCGACCTCTTCACCGTAATTTCCAATCAACTTAAAGGAATCGCTCCCTGCCCTAAGAACAATCTGGGAACTTCTATTGTTCATGGTGATAATGTCACCCTTCAGGGTGATGGAGTAATTTTCATAGGGTGCCTCAGTCAATTTGATATACTTTCCACCCTCAATATCACTCATATCATAATCCAGAGCTAAATCAGCAGCATCATAAAAATAAAGACGGGAGTCTTCACTCAATTTAATAATCAAAGTCTCTGTCATACTTTTGATAGAAACCTTGCGTTCTTCAAAAAGAATATCCTGAAGATTATAATACTGTGTCTCATCTGATTGGGTGAATTCAGAGAGAATCCTCTGCGTAAGAACACCTTTTAAAGCAAAGTTTACACCAAAGAACAGAATAACAATGCCTGCTGTAACAGCTGCCACCAGAAGCTTTCTCTTAAACAAATACCTTCTGAAGAAAATAATAGCCAAGATAATTACCACAGCCACCCCTACCAAACCGGCACGGGAGCGGCTACCTAAAAGATTAATCGCAAGAAGAACCGTTAAAAGCGCAGATCCAATTTTTAGATAAAGCTTTTTTGAAACTATAAACCCGGTAAAAGCGACGGGAAGGGCGAGCGCCATATAGCTGCCAATATAATTTGAGTTACTGAAGGTTGAATACACGACAAACTTCTCAAAGCGGAACTCCAGACTGTCTGCTATCTGCTGGAACACTTTAGGGATAATTAAAGACTTTCCAAAACCTGACCTGTATATATCCAAACCTATAAACTGAAATAACCCCACGATTCCAACAATGGTGGCTGAAATCAAAAACGCCCCAAATATAAAGCGAACCTGGGATTCAGCCTTAATCAAATTAAAGGTTATAAGCATGAGGGCCAGGTAACATAAAAGAGAAATCATGCCTTCATAGCGAGCGACAAAACCGTTAATGGCAATATCCTTATTCTTTGAAAACAGTGTGGAAAGGATGATGAGCCCCGCATAAGCAAAGGTCGGGATATAAATGAAGCTTTTCTTAATTTCAAGCTTTTTCACCAGCCCGTGTACAAAAAAGAAAGTAACCGCCAAGATCGTTCCGATCATTAACCACTGGCTCTTATAGAAATTAAAAAAATCGGTGT
>JAEZAD010000123.1 GCA_023430565.1 Verrucomicrobiota bacterium | reverse complement strand
GTGTTGTTGTCGGTGTTGATCAAGGATCCGAAGAAGGTGGAGTTGCCGCGGGTGGAGGAGGGGTGAAACCGGCTCGCTGGCCCCGACGCATCGGGGCAGGCTGCTCGCGGCTATGGGGCCGGCGCGGGCTTGAATGGAGAATCCGAAACGGCAGGATCGCGCGATGCTTCTACTGCTGTTGATCGCGATTGCGGCGGGGTTGTTTGTCGTGGAGCGGGTGTGGCCGGCGCGGGAGCTGCCGAAGGTGCACAACTGGTGGGCGCGCGTGATTTTCGTGAACGTGATCCAGCTCGGGATCGTGATCCTGGCGGGGTTGACCTGGGATCGCTGGCTGCAGGAGGTGTCGCTGTTTCGGCTGCAAGAGCACGTGGGTGCGGTGGGGCAGGGGGCGATCGCGTATTTCGTGTCGACGTTCGTTTACTACTGGTGGCACCGGTGGCGGCACGAGTCGCAGTTGTTCTGGCGGCTGTGTCACCAACTGCACCACTCGCCGCGGCGGATCGAGCTGGTGACGTCGTTCTACAAGCATCCGGTGGAGATCACGATCAATTCGCTGCTGAGCGCGGGGATCGTGTATTTGCTTCTCGGATGCAGCGTGGAGGCGGGGGCGATCTACACGTTCCTGACGGCGATCGCGGAGTATTTCTATCATCTCAACCTGCGCACGCCGCACTGGATGGGGTTTCTCGTGCAGCGGCCGGAGTCGCACCGGATTCACCACAAGTTCCGGCATCACACGCAGAACTTTGCGGACCTGCCGTTGTGGGACTGGCTGTTCGGGACATTCGACAACCCGAAGCAGGCGCCGGAGCAGTGTGGTTACGAGGAGTGGCGCGAGGATCGGTTCGACGACATTCTGGTGTTTCGCGACGTGCACGCGAAGGACGCGGAAGCGCGGACCCCGCTGGGTTTTTTGCCGACGTGCATCGGGTGCAGCAAGCGGTGGGGGTGCGCGACGCAGCGGGTGAGTGAGGCGAGTGGGCGCGAGGGGGGTAATTAACCGCAAAGAACGCAAAGAACGCAGAGGCGCGGGTGGTTCTCTCTGCGGTCTTTGCGTTCTGTGCGGTTCAGACGCGGATTGGCTGATCAGGCGAGGAAGCGCGTTCGCCAAGCGGGATCGGGGAGGGGAGTCGGGACGTATTCGCCGAAGAGGGCGTAGCGGGTGCGGGCGACGAGTTTGTAGAATGGGTCGCGCAGGCGGCGGGGAAGAAGGCGAAGGGCAGCGATGACGCGCCAGAGGCCGCCGATTTCGGAAGAGGCGGCGAGGACGCCGTCGGTGCGGAGGCGGTAGGCGCCGATAACGGGATTGTTCCAGTCGGGGATGAAGACGATGCTGTCGAAGTCGGCAGTCGGCAGATTCTGGATACGGAGATAGGATTGGGCGGGCGGGCTTTGGAGTGGAGCGAAGCGGAGGCGGGCGGAGGTGTCTTCGCGGAGGAGGAGGCGGACGGCGGCGTTGCAGAGGCCGCATTCGCCGTCGTAAAGGAGGACGGGTTGGCGGGTGTCGCGGCGCGCGGGAAACCACTGCGGGTCGAAGGTGAAGAGGTGGATCATCACCATGCCGAAGCTGAGATCGGCGAAGTCGACCGTGGTGAGGATGCCGAGGTGCATCGCGAGCATGGAGGTCCACGCGATGAGCCGGCCGGTGCGGAAGAGGCAGAGCGGAAGGAAGAGGATTTCCATCGCGAGCGCGAACCAGGTGAGGGCGGCGTGGACCGGAAGCGGTGCGGCGAGCAGGAGGTCGCGGACGAAGCCGGGGCGGGCGAGGGGATTTTCGATGAGGTGGAGGAAGGCGGTGCCGTCGACCCAGCTGGGGCTGTCGAGTTTGATTAGACCGCTCGCGGTGTAGCCGGCGGCCATGAGGAGCCACGCGCCCCAGAAAACGAACGACGGAAAATACCACGACGACGGCGGGCGAAGGCGGGCGCGAAAACTCCAGGGTTCGCCAGGCGGAATCAGCGCGCAGAAAAGCAGGATGACGCCGACGTAGGGGAGCGACGGATTCGCGATGAGGTTGTTGCGATTGAAGAGGGCGGCCCAGCCGAACCAGAGGAGCAGGCTGGCGGTGCGGCGGAAAAAGCCCGCGGTGAAGGCGAGGCTGAGCGCGAAAAGAGCGGAGATAAAAACGAACGTGAACGTGGGCGAGCCCCAGGCGGCGAGCGGGTTGGGGAAGAGACCGTGGAGCGGGTTGAGCGCGGGATCGGGCAGCACGCCGCGACTCGAGAAAAGTTCGACCGCATGCGGGAGTTGGGTGGCGAAGTGGATTGCGAGATACGCGCCGAAAATGAGGCGGAAGAGCGCGAACTGCGCGGGGGTGACGGGGTGCGTGCGATTCATTGCGCGCAATCGGGGCGAAGGATCCAGACGTCGGTTCGCCCGCGGGTTTTTGTGCGGATTTCGACACTCAACTGGTGCGCGCCGGCGGGGAGGTTGAATTCGCGATGGAGCGGGCCGCCGGGTTGCAAGCCGTAGCAGAAGACGGCGGACCAGAGCGGCTCGGGCATTCGAGGGGCGTAGCTGAGAGCGGCGCCGTAGACGTTGCGGCGGTTGTAGCAGCCCTCGAGGCGGGCGTAGATCTCGGGCGTGATCGCCAGTTCGAAGGGCGAGCCGTGGGCGTCGACGCCGCGGAGCGTGAAGGACGACGCGAAGGTTTCGAGACCGTCGACATCGGAGAACACTTTCGGAAGCGGCGCGGCGACGGAGGCGAGGCCGATCCCACGGAGCGCGCGCGAGCCGGTGAGGTAGCCGAGCATCTGGGTGCAGCCGAGGGCGGTGATGAGGAGGGCGAGGAGGTTGGTGGTTCTGGGGGACACGGGTTGTGCGCGGCGGGGGTGCCGCGCGTTCAGGAACGGTGGGAGGTCAGCGGTCGGGCGAGGAGTGTTGCGCGTGGACCTCGGCGATGTCGGCGAAGTCGCACAGAATATCGGCCATGCGGAAGAGGCGTTCGCAGCGGCCCTCGTGGTTGAATGCGCCGGCTTCGGCGTAGATCACGGCGCCTTTCTCGAGTTTAACGGAGGGCTGCCACGGGTGCGGCTGGCCTTCGATGGCGGCGGCGAGGCGGGTGCGGAGTTCGGGGAGCAGGGCGGCGGCGAAGAATTCGGGCTGATTGGTCCGGATGAACCAGGCTTTGTCGAAGGCCGGATCGCCGACGGTGATTTCTTTGGCGCCGAAGAGCTCGGCGACCTTGGAGCCGAGGCCTTGGGGAGTGAGCGAAAACGTGAGGCCGCCGGTTTGACGCGGCTGGACGGCGACGGCGCACCAGACGGTGCGGCTTTTACCGGAGCCGGTGGTGTAGCTGTAGAGCCGGGCGCGTTTGCCGCGGAGTTCGCCGTTGGCTTCGCCGCCGGACCAGAAGCCGAGTTTGAGTTTGGCGGGCTCGGGCGTGAGGCCGAGACGGGCGGCGAGGCGGTTGAAACTCTCGAGGGCCTTGCGGCTTTGGGCGGCGCCGAACTTGAGGAGGAAAACGATGAAAAGGCCGAAGCCGACGAACACGAGCGAGGCGGCGAACGCGGGACCCATGGCAGGGGAAGCTGCCAAGCGGCGGGGGTGGATAAAAGAAAAAAGCCGGATGCGGTGAGCATCCGGCGAGAGGCCGAAAGGTGGGCGGGTTGCGCGGCGAACCGTTGCGCGGCGAGCGCGCAACCGACCAGAAGATCAGCTGACCGCGATTTTGCGGGGTTTCAGGGCCTCGGCTTTCGGGAGCGAGACCCGGAGGACGCCGTCGCGGAGTTCGGCGGCGATCTTGTCGGCGTCGATGGCGTTGTCGTGCGTGAGCACGAGTTCGAACGGAGCATCGACGGACTCGCGGTAGAGAGCGGTCCACGTTTCGGGTCGTTTCCAGTTACGGCGGCCCACGATGCGGAACTCGCCGGCGTCGGCGGTGAGATCGAGGCCGTCCTTGGTCACGCCGGGGAGGTAAACGGTGACGCCGTAGGCATCGTTCGTTTCCTTCACTTCGTAGAGCGGCTTCACGGTCGGGCCGAGATCGGGCTGGCCGGGTGCACGCTCACGGCGCACGGGAAGGCGATTGAGCGAAGGGATGAGGGTGTTGAGGAGAGACATGGTTTTCGGAAGTTGAGAGTTGAGAGTTGAGGGATGAGGGTTGAGAGCGGCGGCCGGTTATTTGACGGCGACGCTGATTTTACGCGGTTTGGCCTCTTCGCGTTTCGGGAGCGTGACGGTGAGGACGCCGTTTTCGTAAGCGGCGCTGACCTTGTCGGCCTGCACCTCTTCCGGGATGTTCACCGAGCGGCTGAACGAGAAGGACTGTTCGGCCTGGCCGTCGGTGGCGGGCGTCTTGCGCGTGGCGCTGATGGTGAGGAAGTCCTCGACCATCTCGACGTTGATCTCGTCGCGGTTCACGCCCGGCAGCTCGGCGCGCACGTAGGTGTTGTCGTTGTCTTCGTAGAGATCGACCGGGAAGTGCGTCGAGGTGCTCGCGTCGGAGAAGCTCGTGAGCGCCGTTTCAAACAGGCGGTCGATTTCGGTTTCGAGGCCCGACCAGGGCGATTGAGACCAGCGGCCCAGCGCGGTCGTCGGGTTGCGGTAGGAGGGATAGGTGTAGCGAACGATTCTCATGATGTGTGATGGCTTCGGTTTCGGTTGGTTGCCCGCGAGGGGCGTTGTTGTGTCCCTTCCTTTGCATGCGGGATGCCGAACGGGCGCGCGCAACAAACCGCGGAGCCTGCGAAACTTGAGGCCCGCGCGTGGAGGCGGGGCTGCGCAAAGTCGACACGCGGCGTGACACAGCCGCGTCAAAAGTTCCTCACAAAACCGAAGCGCGCGCACGCGGCCTATCGGCGAGGGCAGGACCCCCGGTGGGTGCGACTACCGCGGAAGCAAAAACAGGAGAACGGCGAGGTAGTGGCAGGTGCTGCCGCCGAGGACGAAGGCGTGCCAGACGGCGTGATGGTAGCGAACGCGGTGCCAGCGATAGAAGATGACGCCGATGGTGTAGCACAGGCCGCCGGCGAGCAGCAGCCAGAGTCCGCCGGGCGGCACGTGCGTGAGCAGGGGTTTGAAGGCGACGACGATCAGCCAGCCGAGAACGATGTAGCCGAGGGTCGTCACGCGGCGGAAGCGTTCGCTCGAGAAAAATTGAAAGACGGCTCCCGCGCCGCACAGGCCCCAGATGACGCCAAAGAGCGACCAGCCCCAGGGCCCGCGCAGGTGGGTGAGGAGGAAAGGCGTGTAGGTGCCGGCGATGAGGAGAAAGATCGCGGCGTGGTCGAGCTTTTGGAAAACGAGTTTTGCGCGGGCGCCGCGTTGCGCGTGATAGAGGGTGGAGACGGTGTAGAGCGTGAGCAGCGTGAGGCCGAACACGGTGAAACTGACAACGTGCCAGGCGTCGCCTTGGAGGCTCGCGAGCACGATCAGCAAAGTGAGGCCGACGACGCTGGCGGCGAGACCGACGCCGTGCGTGACCCAGTTCGCGATTTCCTCGCCGCGGGTGTAGGTGCGGACGAGTGGGGCCGGTTTGGCGGGTGGCTGCTCGCCGGCGGAGGCGGAGGCGGCGCGGCGTTGTTGAACGGTGCGCTGGGCGATCTCGTCGAGCCGGCGAATGATCCAGCGCGGGTTGGGGCTCGCGAATTTTTCCGGGCTCGAAGGCTCACCTTCGGCGTAGACGGTTTTCGGGATGATGCAGGTGCGAAAGACCCAGTCGGCGACAGGCAGGCCGAAGAAGCCGGAGATGGATTCGTTGCAGTCGGTGACCGCGTGATGGCGGAGGTGAAAGCCGTAAACGGGCTGCCAGAAGCGACCCCAAAGCGGATGACGGATCAGCGGCTCCCACTTTTCGAAGGGCCAATGATTGATTGCGTGCAGAACTTCGTAGAGGGCGAGCGACGACGCGATCGCGGCGAAGCCGGCGATGAACCACGGGAAGGTCGGCAGGAGCCACTGCAGGAGGGCGAGCAGGGGCGTGAGAACGAGCGCGAAGACCGCGAGGGAATACCAGGGGAAGAACGACGCCTCGCCCTGCTCGGGCTCGACGATGGGGAATTTGTTCTCGATGAAGAGAATCCCACTGCCGTCGCGGCAGGTCTTGCGGGCGATGCGGGTGAGCGCGTGATGCAGCGTGTGCTGTTTATACAGGCGGCGGAGAAACGGCACCGCGGGCAGGTGGAGGACGTATCGATGGAAGAAATACTCCATGAATGCGTTAACGAGGCTTACGACGAGAAACGCGATCGCGGCATGGGAGAGCGGCGCGAGGAATTGCTGGGTCCACACCGAAGGAGCGAGCAGGCGCAGGGCGGCGAGCAGCCCGCATAAAGTGACGACGACCGTGAACACGAAAAGAGGAAGGGAAAACTCCTCGTGGTGATGGTGGTCGTGAGACGAGTGACCGGGCGTGGAATTCATGATGGGTGCCGGGCTCTTGTGTTGGGGGCAGCACAGGCGCTGCGTGTCATCACTTCACTCCCGAATCAAGGCAGCGTGCCTGTTTCGCTGCGATGGGCAACGCCCTTTCGAAGAAAGCCTGGGCGCGTGCAAATCGCGCGATACGAGATGGGGTCGGTCAGAAACGGTCGATGAGCAAAGCGACGAGCACCACAGGAAGATAGAGGATCGTGGCGGCGAACAGTCGCCGTGCGGCGGGATCGCGCGAGTGGGGTGAGAAAAGGAACCGCCCGGCGCGAGCCAAGAGCCAGCCACCGGCAACAAGGGCGGTGCCGCCGTAGACAGCTCCGACGTCCTCGAGGGACCACGCGGAGACGGAGACGACGAGGAGAGCGACGGTGTAGCCGAAGGACCAGAGAGCGGTGCGACGGCCGGTGGAATCGGTGGCGGGCAGCAGCGGAAAACCGGCGGCGCGATAATCGGCGCGGTGCATCCAACCGATGGCGAAGAAGTGCGGCATTTGCCAGAGCAGCAGGACGGCGGTGAGAATCCAGGCGTGCGGGGAGGAAAGGTTGTCCGCGGCGGCGGCGCCGAGGAGGGGCGGAAGGGCGCCGGAGATCGAACCGATTTCGGTGGCCCAGCGCGTGCGGCGTTTAAGCGGGGTGTAGACGAGGCCGTAGATCAGGATTGTGGCGGCGGCGAAGGCGGCGGAGGAAAGGTTGATGAAGGTGGCGAGGAGGACGACGCCGGCGGCGGAGAGCGACAGGCTCCAGGACAGGGCGAAGAACGGTGAAAGTTGGCCGAGGGGGAGCGGGCGCTGGCGCGTGCGGCGCATGAGGGCATCGGTGCGGCGTTCCCACCATTGATTGAGAGAGAGCGCGCCGGCGGCGGCAAGGGTGGTGCCGAGCAGCGTGAGGAGCGCGTGCGCGGTGAAGGTGGCGCGGGTGCCGGTGCCGTAGGCGGTCATCGCGGTGAGAACCGAGAAGAAGGCGAGGCGAGGCTTGGTGAGAGCGACGAGGGCGGCGGCGAGCGAAACGGCGTCGCGAAGACGCGTGTCGAAGGGCGGGGTGGCCGGCGGCGGCGGGGCGGTGACGGAGAGGCTGGACACGGCGAACGGATCGGAGCGTAGCGCGTTTTTTCGGCGGGAGCCTTGACCGGGATCAAGGAATGGAGCGGTGCGAACGCGTATAACCGTGGCACACCCCATGACTCCTCCAGCGAGTTCGATGGTTTCGACAACGTTTGTCCCGGTCGCGATGCCACGGCGCATCGAAGCGCGGCCGGTGGCGCGAGCGGCGGTGAGTGCGGAGGCGAAATTATGGTGTGCGCTGGCCGTGGGAAGTTTGGTGATTGCGGGACTGTTGTCGCTTTCGGTGGTGGTGGGGCGGCTGCCGGTGTTGTCGCGGATCATCGACGATCCGTTGTTTTTCAAACGCTGCCTCGTGGTGCACGTGGACCTGGCGCTGGTCGTGTGGTTTTACGCGTTTCTCGGCGGATTGATGGCGTTGCGTGCGCCGGCGAGTGGCGGAGCGCTGGCGCGGGGGGCGTTTATCGGAGCGGTCGGTGGAGTGGTGGCGATGCTCGCGGGGGCGTTGATGCGCGGGGCGCAGCCGGTGCTGGCGAATTACGTGCCGGTGATCGATCACCCGCTGTTCGGCGCGGGGCTGGCGATGTTCTTCGTGGGGATGCTGGCGTTTCTGTTGCGTTCGCTGGTGGAGCCGACGGATGCGCGGAGCGAATTGCCGCGGGATGCGGCGATCGGATTGCAGGCGGCGACGGTGCTGGTGGCGATCGCGGCGGCGACATGGGTGTCGGCGCGGGCGGGCTTGCCGGCGGGGACGGATGCTTACACGCGCGCGGAGTTTCTGGCGTGGGGGCCGGGGCACGTGCTGCAGGCGGCGAATGCGAGCGCGATGCTGGCGGTGTGGCTGTGGCTGCTGGCGCGAGTGACGGGGGGACCGGTGTTTTCGACGCGGGCGGCGCGCGGGGTATTTGCGCTGCTGGTGCTGCCGCAATTGGCGATGCCGCTGCTGACGCTGCGCGGGACGCTGGATACGTTGTATCACAGCGGAGCGACGCAGTTGATGCGGTGGGGGATTTTTCCGGCGGTGGTGGTGGTGGTGGTCGTGGGGGCGCGAAGGGTTTGGGACGCGAAGAAGGATCGCTTGCGGGCGGGTTCCCGCGCTGCGACGCGGGTGGCGTTGGCGGGGTTTTTCGCGAGTGCGGGGCTGGCGGTGCTGGGGATGATTTTGGGTGCGTGTATCCGCGGATCGACGACACTCGTGCCGGCGCATTATCACGCATCGTTGGGCGCGGTGACGGTGGCGTTCATGGCGGCGGCGTATTTCGTATGCGATGCGGTGCGGCGGGATCGCGGCGAGGGTTTGCGCGAACACACATGGACGAGCGCGAAGTGGCAGCTGGGGACGTTTGGCGTGGGGCAGACGGTGTTCGCGCTGGGGTTTGCGATTGGCGGTGCGTATGGGCTCGGGCGAAAGGCGTATGCGGCGGAGCAGCATGTGCGCAGCGCGGGCGAGGTGGTCGGGCTGGTGGTGATGGGGCTGGGCGGGCTGGTGGCGACGGCGGGCGGGCTGTGGTTTCTGTTCCTCGTGCTGCGCGAGATGCGCGGGTGGTGGGGACGGCGGGCGGTGGAAACGGCGAATCTCCCAACATGAAAAAAGAAAACCAAGAACCATGGCTGAAGCGGCTCATGGACAATCCGTGGCTCCTGCTCGTGCTCGGCGTCGCGATTCCGTTCGTCTCCTACACCCTGTGGGGCTGGGTCGAACTCACGTTGGTGAAACCGGCGACGCTGCCCTGAGGAACGCCCATGAGCCTCTCCATTCCTGAACGCGGCTGGTTCAAGGCGCCGGCGGGCGCCGAAAAGCTCTGGATCGGCCTCGCGCTGCTCTGGTGCTTCGTGATGAGCCTGATGATGCCGTTCTGGCATTTTCGCGGAAAGCAGAACAGCCGCGGTGAAGCGTATTCGGTTTCCAACGACGCCTATATGGCGCGCGTGGAGCAGTTCACGGCGGCG
The DNA here is from genome assembly GCA_023430565.1 of Verrucomicrobiota bacterium. Lineage (GTDB taxonomy): Bacteria > Verrucomicrobiota > Verrucomicrobiia > Opitutales > Opitutaceae > Opitutus. The sequence goes on along the minus strand of JAEZAD010000123.1, from coordinate 21,094 downwards.
AACAAGGTCGGCGAGCTGAATGGCGTGCCGATTGCCGAGCCGGCGCCGGGGGGCGAGGCTTATTTGCTCGCGCGGATGTGGTCATGGTCGCCGGTGCTTAAGTTGCGGCAGGGCGAGACGTATCGGCTGCACTTGTCGTCGCTGGATTTGCAGCACGGTTTTTCGCTGCAGCCGCTCAATATGAATTTTCAGGTGCTGCCCGGCTATGACCACGTGCTGACGATCACGCCGACGTCGAAGGGCGAATTCACGATCGTGTGCAACGAGTTCTGCGGGATCGGGCACGACAAGATGATCGGGAAGATCCTGGTCGAGTGAGCGCAACGTAATCGAAGGAATTTTAATCATGTCCACTTCCGCCACTCTTCCCGTGCCGACGGCGCTCAATGCCGACGGTGCGCAAAGCCGCCGCTGCGACACGACCGGGCTGTCGGTCTGCCTCGCGGCGCAACGCTTCATCAAACTCAACGCGGTGAGCGCGGTCGTCTTCCTGCTGCTCGGCGGGATCGCTGCGATCCTGCTCGCGCTGACGCGCTGGCAGGCGGTGCACCTGCTGCCGGTCGACTGGTTTTATCGGATCCTGACCTTCCATGGGCTGAACATGCTCATTTTCTGGATACTGTTCTTCGAGGTCGCGGTTCTCTATTTTGCGTGCACGGTGCCGCTGAACTCGCGGCTGTATTCGCGGAAGGTGGCGTGGGTTTCGTTTGGGATGATGCTCACGGGCGCGGTGATGGTGGATTACATCATTCTGAAGGGGCAGGCGGACGTGTTGATGACGAGTTATCTGCCGCTGCTGGCGCACCCGCTGTTTTATCTCGGCATCATTCTCGTGGCGGTGGGGACGTTGGTGGGTGTGTTCAATTTCTTCGCGACGCTCTACATCGCGCGGCGCGACAAGACGTATGAAGGCTCGATGCCGCTGGTGACGTTTGGTGCGACGGCGGCGGCGATCATCGCGGTGGTGACGCTGTTGCACGGGGCGATCGTGATGATCCCGACGTTCACCTATTCGATGGGTTGGACGGCGCAGCCGGATCCGATGTGGTATCGGATGATCTGGTGGGGGCTGGGTCACCAGTCGCAGCAGGTGAACGTGTGTGCGATGGTGGCGATCTGGTATTTGATCGCGCAGCTCTCGACGGGGGCGAAGCCGGTGAATGAAACGGTATGTCGCGGGGCGTTCGTGCTGTATGTGTTGTTCATCAATCTCGCGTCGGCGCATCACCTGCTGGTTGATCCGGGCGTGGGTTCGACGTGGAAGATCTGGAACACGTCGTATGCGATGTATCTCGCGGTGCTGGCGTCGATGATCCACGGGTTCACGGTTCCGGCGTCGGTCGAGATGGCGATGCGCGAGAAGGGCTACATGAAAGGCCTGTTTGGCTGGGTGACCTCGGCGCCGTGGCGGAATCCGGCGTTTGCGGGCTTCGTGCTGTCGCTGCTGATCTTCGGTTTCATCGGCGGCATCACGGGCGTCACGCTCGGCACGCAGCAGATCAATATCATCGCGCACAACACGCTGCGGATCACGGGTCATTTCCACGCGACGGTGGTGGGCGGCACGAGCCTGGCGTTCATGGCGCTGACGTTTTACGTGATTCCGCTGATCTTCCGGCGGGACTTCATTTGGAAGAGTGCGGCGCGGCTGCAGCCGTGGCTGTTTGGCGGCGGGATTTTGCTGGTGTCGCTCGGGATGTCGTTTGCCGGGTCGCTCGGCGTGCCGCGGCGGGATTACGACATCGAACCGGCGGGCGTGTTTGGACCGGCGGCGCATCTGTTTCTCGGAGTGATGGGGATCGGTGCGATTCTGGCGGTGATCGGGTTGCTGCTCTTCGTGGTGTTGTGCGTGGGCACGATTCTGTTCGGGGAGAAGAACGAAGGCCGGCCGATCTTCGACTGGGGGACGGCGAAGGCGCTCGGTGGCGCGAAGGAAGGATCGCTGGCGCACGATCACTGGGCGATGAAAGGAACGGTGGCGCTGACGGGGGTGTTTCTCGCGTGCTTCGCGGTTTACTATTTCGCGAACTGGAAGGCGCTGGCGGAGGTGTGGCCGGTGAGGTGAGGAGGCGTGGGGCGGGTCCGAGACCCGCCCTGGCCGAAGCGCCGCAGTCGAAAAATGAAGGTTCACGTGGAAACGATCGATGAAACGTCGGGCGGGGTGCGGGGGTTCTTCACCGGTGCGGGGCTGCCGTTGTTTCTGCTCGCGGCGGCGGTGGTGTATGAGGCGTTTCTGCTGGCGGTGGTGTTTGCGCCGGAGAGCACGGGGGCGTGGGGTGGGTTTGCGCGCGAGTTCAAGCAGTGGTGTTTTGGATACGATGCGCGGACGGGCGGGATGGAGTGGGCGGCGGTCTGGGTGATGCTGGTGGAGCCGGCGTTTGTGGTGGGCGTGGCGGTTTTTCTCTGGCGCGCCGGGCTGCGGAAGCTGCGGACGCTGGCGGGGTGGGCGCGGCATTGGAATTCAGCGGCGGCGGGCATCGTGGCAGCGGCGATGGCGATGGGGGCGTTGTATGCGTATGGGCGGCCGGCGGGGGAGGCGGCGCTGCCGCCGTTTCCGGGCGAGCGGATTCGCACGCGGCTGGCGGTGCCGGCGGCGGCGTTGGTGGATCAGAAAGGGCGCGCGTTTTCGCTCGAGGAGTTGCGCGGGCGGGCGGTGCTGGTGACCGGGGTGTATGCGTATTGCTCCACGGCGTGTCCGGAGATTCTGCGCGAGACGAAGGCGCTGCTGGACGCGCTGCCGGAGGAGGCGAGGGCGCGGGTGGCGGTGGCGGCGCTGTCGTTGAATCCCGAATACGACACGCGCGAGCTGATGGAGCAGGTGACGGAAGGCTACGGTTTCACGTATCCGGAATTTCGTTTTCTCAACGGCGAGCCGGCGGCGATGCACGAACTGCTGACGCGGCTCGGGTTCGCGGCGGTGCGGAATCCGCAGACCGGCGTGGTGGATCATGCGAACCTGTTTCTGGCGATCGATGCGCGCGGGGAGATCGCGTATCGGTTTACGCTGGATGCGCGGCACCGGCCGTGGTTGCGCGAGGCGATGGTATCGCTGGCGGAGGAGGCGGGGCGGTTGTGATCGAGGTGGAGGAAGAGATTACGCGGGAAAGCCCGGCCGGAGGTCGGGTTCCACCTGCGACCAGAATCGACGGGTTTTTGGTGCGGGTGGATCGGGCGTGTGCGTGGCTGGATGGCGTGGTGCAGCGGTGGCTGCCGGCGGAACTGAATCCCCTGGCGCAGACGGGGGCGGCGGCGAATTTCGCGTTGGTGGTGGCGGTGGTGTCGGGGGTGGCACTGCTGGTGTGGTATTCGCCGAGTTTACAGTTCGCGTATCCGTCGATCGCGGCGCTGACGGGGCCGACGCTGGGCGGGTGGGTGCGGGCGGTGCATCGTTACAGTTCGGATCTGGCGATGTTGTTTATTCTCCTGCACGCGGCGCGGGTGTTTTTTGCGCGGAAGTTTGGCGGGGCGCGGTGGCTGCCGTGGGTGAGCGGCGTGGGGATGATTGCGTTGGTGTGGTTCATTGGCTGGACGGGTTATTGGCTCGTGTGGGATCAGCCGGCGCAGCAGGTGGCGGTGGCGTCGATGCGGCTGCTCGATGGACTGCCGATTTTTGGCGAGCCGATGGGGCGGCTGTATGTGACGGACCGGCTGGTGCCGAGCCTGCTGTTCTTCGTGGTGTTTTTCACGCACATGCTGCTGCCGCTGGGAATCGCGGTGGGGCTGGCGGTGCATCTGACGCGGGTGAGCCGGGCGAAACTGCTGCCGAACCGGCGGCTCGCGCTGGCGATGACAATGGCGCTGGCGGTGGCGGCGGTGGTGGTGCCGGCGCCGCTGGACGCGCCGGCGGCGATGGCGGTGAAGGCGGAGGGTTTTACGGTGGACGCGTGGTATCTGGCGCCGCTGGCGCTGGCGTTGCGCTGGCAGGATGCGGGATTATGGCTGGCGCTAGGTGGAATAATCGTCGGGGCGGCGGCGGTGCCGTGGGTGTTGGGGCGGTGGAGAAAGCCGGCGAGTTTTCAGGCGGTGGTGGAACCGGCGCGTTGTCACGCGTGCACGCAGTGCGTGCAGGATTGTCCGTTCGACGCGATCACGATGGTGGCGCGGACGGACGGGAAACGGTTTGCGTCGCAGGCGTGGGTCGATCCGGCGAAGTGCGTCGGCTGCGCGGTGTGTGCGGGCTCGTGCGACTCGGAAGGGATTTCGCTGCCGTGGTTCGACACGCGGGTGGAGGAGGCGCGGCTGGAGCGGGAGATTGCGGCGGGGGGCGGGCGGTGGGTGGCGTTGGTGGGGGCGGACATTGACGGGGGCATGGCGCGATTTGCGGCGGAGGCGTGGCGGGAGCGGTTGCCGGCGTATCAGGTGCTCGCGGTGCCGACGGCGTCGTGGGTGCGGCCGAAGTTCGTGGAGCGGTTGGCGGCAAAGTTCGGAGTGAGGGGCGTGTTGGTGGTGCGGGATGCGCGGAGTGAGGCGGCGGCACGGGATGGGAATCGCTGGGTGGCGATGCGGATGGCGGGCGAGCGGAGTCCGGTGTTTCGGCCGGAGCGGGCCGAAGGGGGCGGGGCGTGGCGCGTGGTGGATTTCGATCCGTCGCGGCCCGGAGACGTGCGGCGGGTGGCGGAAGAATTTCGGCGCGACGGGGCGGCGGGTTGCGCGGCGGGGCGGTCGGGGGGATGGAAGATTGCGTTGGGTGGCGCGGTGTTGGCGATGGTGTTGGCGGCGGCGGTGGTTTTGCCGAGCCGATTACGCGTGACCAATCCCGCGCCGGCGGGGCCGGAGCTGGTGTTTTCGTTCAAGGCGCTGGGTGAGATGGTGACGCCGACCGAGGCGGATCCGGCGGCGGAGGCGGCGAAACCGGTGCACATGCGCGGGCGGTCGACGGAGAAGCCGCGGCGGGCGGCGGTGGTCGTGCGGGTGACGATCGATGGGGTGACGGAGGAGCGGAGTTTCGAAGCGAAAGGCATCGGGCGGGACGGCCCGGCGATTGACGAATGGCGGCGGGCGATTGCGGAAGGGGCGCGCGAAGTGGCGATCGAGTTGAGCACAGGGCCGGAGGCGGAGCCGCAGCGGTGGAGCGGGGTGGTGCAGGCGCAGGCGCGGAGGCTGCACGTGATTACATTCGAGCCAGGGGTGGGTTTTCGGGAAGAGTGACAGTCGCGGGCTGCAAAGCAGCGGCGGTGATGAGGGGATAAACAGAGATTGGTTGCGAGGGCGGGGGGGGCGGGCAGGCTGGTCCGCTCATGAGCTTCGATTTCGATCATGCGCCGGAGCGGGCCGGCACCGATTCGCAGAAGTGGCAGAAGTATGCCGGGCGCGACGTGCTGCCGATGTGGGTGGCCGACATGGATTTCACGGTGGCGCCGCCAATCGTGGAAGCGCTGCACCGACGGGTGGAGCATGGGATTTTTGGATACGCGCGGCCGGTGAAGGCGACGGTGGACGCGGTGGTGGAGATGTTTCAGCGGCGGCACGGATGGACGATCGAGCCGGGCTGGATCGTGTGGCTGCCGGGGCTGGTGGTCGGGCTGAACGTGACGGCGCAGGCGTTTGCGGAGGCCGGGGACGAGGTCATCACGCTGACGCCGGTGTATCCGCCCTTCATGAGCGGGCCGAAGAACAGCGGGCGGAATTCGGTGCAGGTGCCTTTTGCCTACGAGGCCGGGGAGCGGCGGTGGGCGATCGACTGGGAGGCGCTGGAGCGGGCGGTGACGCCGCGGACGAAGGTGTTTTACCTCTGCAATCCGCACAACCCGCTCGCGCGGGTGTGGCGGCGGGAGGAATTGGTGCGCTTGGGCGAGTTCTGCGTGCGGCACGATCTCGTGCTGTGCTCGGACGAGATCCACTGTGATTTGATCCTGGATACAGCGCTTGCGCACATCTGCACGGGCACGCTGGGCGGGGAGATCGCGAAGCGGACGATCACGCTGACGGCGCCGAGCAAGACCTACAATGTGCCGGGATTGGGGACGTCGATGGCGGTGATCCCGGATGCGACGTTGCGGGCGAAGTTTGTGCGGGCGTGCGCGGGGATCGTGGCGGAGGTGACGAATCTCGGCTTCGCGGCATGCGAGGCGGCGTATCGCGACGGCGAGCCGTGGCGGCGCGAGCTGATCGCTTATCTGCGGGGCAATCGCGACGAGCTGGTGGAGTTTGTGCAGCGCGAGTTGCCGAGGGTGGAGATCGAGGCGCCGATCGAGGCGACGTATCTGGCGTGGATGAACGTGGCAGCGCTGGGATTGAAGGATCCGGTGGCGCATTTCGAAGCGCACGGGGTGGGATTGAGCGACGGGGCTTTCTTCGGGTCGCCGAAGGGGCGGCACGTGCGCCTGAATTTCGGATGCACGCGAGCGACGCTGCGGGAGGCGCTGGCGCGGATGAAGCGCGCGGTGGAGGCGGTGCGGTAGGCGCGAAGGCGCGGACTACACTTTCGCGTGGAGGGCGTCCTGGACGGCGGCGGTGAGGGCGGCGCGGGTGATCGGTTTGGCGAGCAAGGGCACGCGAAGCTGGCGGGCTTTTTCGTCGTATTGGCCGGAGCCGGCCATGCCGCTCATGACGAGAATCGGGAGGTCGGGCTCGGAGTTGCGCAGTTCGGCGGCAAGGGAGAAGCCGTCGCCGTCGCGCATCATGACATCGGTGAGGACGAGGGAGATTTCGGCGGCGTGCTGCTGGTAGGTGGTGATCGCGTCATGCGCGGAGCAGGCGGGAAGGACGCGGTAGCCGGCGGCGGTGAGCAGGGATTGGAGGATGTCGCGGACGCTGTCTTCGTCGTCGACGAGAAGAATGCGTTGTCCGTCGCCGGCGGGTGACGTTTTCGCGGCGGGCGTTGTCGGCTCGGCGACGGCGGCGGGTGTAGCGGGAAGGAGGATACGGAAGCGGGTGCCGCGGCGGGGCTGGCTTTCGACGGTGATGACGCCCTCGTGGCCTTTGACGATGCCGCGGACGGCGGCGAGACCAAGCCCGGTGCCCTTGCCGATGCCCTTGGTGGTGAAGAACGGATCGAAAATGCGTTCGAGCACGGAGGGGGGCATGCCGGCGCCGTTGTCGGCGACCATGATTTCGACGAAGGGGCCGGGGTTGATTTCGCGCAGGGCGGCGGCCTCGGTTTCGCCGACGGTGTGATTGCGCGCGAGGATCTCGATGTGGCCGCCGTCGGGCATGGCGTCGCGGGCGTTGAGGCAGAGGTTGACGAGAACCTGCTTGAGCTGGACGGCGTCGCCGCGGATGGGCCGGAGGTCGGGGGCGACGTTTTGGGTGACCGCGATCGAGCGCGGGAACATCTGGGTGACGAAGCGGATGAAGTCGTCGAGGAATGGGGGAAGGGAGATCTCGCTTTGCTGGCCGACGGCGCCGCGGGAGAATGCGAGGAGCTGGCGGACGAGGGCGGCGCCGTGCTGGGCGCTGGAGCGGACGGAGTCGAGGAACTGGCGGCCGTCGGGATCGGAGACGATCGGCTCGAGCATCTCGGTGGCGCTGAGGATGGGAACGAGGACGTTGTTGATGTCGTGCGCGACGCCGCCGGCGAGGAGGCCGATGCTTTCGGCGCGTTGGACGCGGAGGAACTGGGCCTCGAGGCGTTTCTTTTCGGCGATGTCGGTGTTGATGACGAGGAAGCCGGCGGGTTCGCCGTTCTTGTCGTGCACGAGGGACCAGCGGCTTTGCATGACGAGCTCGGCGCCGGTGCGGGAGCGCTGGGGGATCTCGCCCATCCATTCGCCGTGGAGGAGGGTGGCGCGGCGGGCGGTTTCGACCTGGGCGGGGTCTTCGTTCCACAGGGCGGTGACTTCGCGGCCGTGCGCTTCGTCGGCGCTCCAGCCGTAGATGCGGGCGGCGCTGCGATTCCAATAGGTGATCCGGTCGTGCATGTCGCGCATGAGGATCGCGTCCTGCGCGCGGTCGAGGAGCTCGGCCTGGCGTTCGATGCGTTCCTGGGCGGCGCGGCGTTCGGTGACGTCGCGGGCGACGACGATCACCTGGCTGACGGCGCCGCCGGCGTCGCGCACCACGGTGTGTTGGGCCTCGAGGTGGCGGATGGCGCCGTCGGTGCGGCGGAGGCGGAATTCGACGCGCGGGTGGCGGCCGGTGCGGAGGGTTTCGGCGAAGGCGCGGCGGAGGGCGTGCCGGTCGTCGGGATGAGCGTCGGCGAAGACGTCCTCGCAATGTTCGGTATGGCTGCGGCCGACGGCTTCGGCGTAGGCGGGATTGTGATACAGGCAATGGCCGGACCGATCGAGCATGACGATGAGGTCGGCGACGTTTTCGGCGATCTGGCGGAAGCGTTCGCGGTTTTCGCGGAGGGCTTCCTGGGTCTGGCGGTGGCGCTTTTCCTCGCCGGCACGGGCGAGGGCCTGGCGGATGGCGGGGATGAGACGAGAGGGGCGGTCCTTGATGACGTAGTCCGTGGCGCCGCGCTGGAGGGCATCGATGGCGCGTTCTTCGCCGATGGTGCCGGAGAGGAAAATGAACGGGGTTTGCGGACGGCGTTTGCGGGCGAGTTCGAGGGCGGAGAGGCCATCGTAGCCGTGCAGGGTGTAGTCGCAGAGGATGAGGTCGTAATCGGCGCGGGAGAGCGCGGCCTCGTATTGCTCGCGGGAGGCGGCGTGTTCGATCTCGCACTGGGGCCAGTCGGCGGAGAGCCGGGCGGCGACGAGCTCGGCATCCGGCGGAGAATCTTCGAGGTGTAGGACGCGCATGGGGCGGCGGGCTCCGAATGCGGGAAAGGCTAGCGAGCGGCGGTGACTTGCGGAGGAGGCTCGTTGTGGATGGCCCAGAACGTGCCGAGGTGTTTCACGGCCTCGATGAAGGAGTGGAAATCGACGGGCTTGACGACGTAGGCGTTGATGCCGAGCCGGTAGCTGCGAACGATGTCCTGCTCCTCGCGGGAGGACGTGAGCATCACGACGGGGGTGGTGCGGAGGGTGTCGTCTTCCTTGATGGAGCGGAGAACCTCGAGCCCGTCGACTTTGGGCATCTTGAGGTCGAGGAGGACGAGCACGGGATTGCCGGGAACGCGGGTGGCGTAACGGCCGCGGCAGTAGAGGTAGTCGAGCGCCTGCTCGCCGTCGTTCACGACGACGATCTCGTTGACGAGCTTGTGTTCGGAGAGGGCGGCGAGGGTCATCTCGACGTCCTGGGGACTGTCTTCGGCGAGGAGAATGCGTTTCAGCGCGCTCATTGATCGGAAAAGGATGGGATGATCTGCAAAGACCGGCTCGTGGGCGCGCTGGAAACGTCGGGTGCCGCAGTGCGATCGCGAGAGGTGTGGGGTAACGCGACACTGTCAATGCGAGCGGACGTTGGATCGAGTGCAACGGGTCGATTCGCGAGTATTTTACGCGCGCGTGGGGTGTATTGCCGGGCCCGGATTCACGGGGCGGGAGGGTGACGGCTTGAGGTTGTGGAACGGGGTGGCAGGGTGGAGGCGAGCATGCGCATCGGATCGCACGAGTTGTCGTCGAATCTTTTTCTCTCGCCATTGGCGGGCTACACGAACCTGCCCTTTCGGCTGACCCTGCGGGAGCTCGGCGGGCTGGGATGGGCGACGACGGACCTGGTGAACGCGCGGTCGCTGCTGGAGGGCAACGCGACGGCGTTGAAGCTGGTGGCGAGCTGTGCGGAGGACCGGCCGCTGGCGATTCAGCTTTTCGGGAGCGTGGCGGCCGAGATGCGCGAGGCGGCGCGGAGGTGCGAGGATCGGGGAGCGCAATCGGTGGACATCAACATGGGTTGTCCGGTGCGGAAGGTGGTGAAGATCGGCGGCGGCTCGGCGATGATGACGGAGCTCGGGCGCACGGCGGAGCTGGTGCGAGGGATGGTGGAGGCGGTGAAGATCCCGGTGACGGCGAAGATGCGGCTCGGCTGGGACGAGGAGAATCTGACGGCGCCGGAGCTGGCGCGCGTGCTGGAGGAGGCGGGCGTCGCGGCGGTGTTCGTGCATGGGCGGACGCGGGCGCAGGGGTTTGCAGGGACGGTGAACCTGGCGGGTATCCGTTCCGTGGTGACGGCGGTGCGGTCAATTCCGGTGATCGGCAACGGCGACGTGACGACGCCGGAGGCGGCGAAGCACATGCTGGAGCACACGGGCTGCGCGGGCGTGAGCATCGGGCGCGGGGCGTTTTACGATCCGTGGATTTTTCGCCGGACGGACCATTTTCTACGAACGGGGGAGTTGTGGCCGGAGCCGGATTTCGCGGAGCGGGTGCGCGTGATGCGGCGGCACTTCGAGCGGTATATCGAATTTTACGGCGAGGAGCATGGCGCGCGGCTCTTTCGCAAGGTGGCGCCGTGGTATGCGAAGCGGTTTGGGCCGGCGAAGGTGTTCAAGCAGCGGATCATCACGATCAAGTCGCGCGCGGATTTCGAGGCGGCGCTGGCGGAGTATGGGGCGTGGCGGGCGGCGTTTTGCGACGAACGCGGGGAGTTGTTGGCGAAGTTCGCGCCGCCGCCGATGGTGGCGACGTTCATGCGGCCGGAGGGTGAGCGGGACGCGCTCGAGCGGGAGGCGATTCCAGTGCCGAAGGGGCCGGTGGAGGTTTGGTAGCGGCGGGAAGGCGACGAAGCGAACGGGGCGAGAACGAGAACGAGAAAGAGAACGATTTTCCATGCTCACTGCTGCACGATTTCTGGAGTTGGTCCTGGGGACGATCATTGCGCTGTTGCCGGTGATCAATCCGCCGGCGTCGGCGCCGACGTTTCTGGCGATCACGGAAGGTGACGCGCCGGCGCGGCGGCTGCAGCAGCTGCGCATGGCGTGTTTTTACATGGTGGCGATTCTGGTGAGCTTTCTGGTGGGAGGGACGTTCATCATGAATTTTTTCGGGATTTCGATTCCAGGGCTGCGGATCGCGGGCGGGTTGATGGTGGCGGCGATCGGAACGCGGCTGGTGATGGGCGCGCCGGCGACGGGCGGGGATGAGAACGCGAATGCGGAGGCGCGGGCGAAGCGCGATGTGTCGTTTTCGCCGCTGGCGATGCCGATGTTGAGCGGGCCGGGGTCGATCGCGGTGACGATCGGGCTGGCTTCGCTGGCGGGCACCTGGCTCGACTACATCGCGATCGTGCTGGGGATCGTGGCGGTGTCGGTGATCACGTATGTGACGCTGCGGTTGTCGGAGGGCGTGGTGCGCGTGATCGGCGTGAATGGGATGAGCGCGTTGTCGAAGATGATGGGGTTTTTGCTCCTCTGCATCGGCGTGCAGTTCATCGTGAACGGCGTGCTCGGGGTGGTGACCGAGCCGGAGGTGATGCGGGCGCTACGGGACGCGGTGGCGCGGCCGTGAGGCGGTGGCCGGCGGGCGTGAACGCGGAAGGGAGAGGCGAACGCGCACGCGTTTCCGCTGCGGATCAGAAGCGGCGGGTGACGGTGGCGCCGGAGGTGTCGCGGAAGACGATGGACTTGGCGTCGTCGGTCAGGCCGACGAAGACGATGCCGAGTTCGGCGTCGAGGGTCTGGCCGGCGCGGAAGGTGCGGCCGTTGATGAGGGCGCGGGCGGGGTTGCCTTGGAAGACGCCGTTGATGCGGGCGTTGGCGACCCAGCTGCGGAAAGCGGGGCTGGCGTCTGCGGCGGCGGCGGTGGTGGACGCGCTGGTGGTGGCGGTGACGCCGGGGGCGAGTTGCGAGGTCGCGGTGATGGGGGCCGGGTTGTTGGCGGGGGTGAAGGTCGAAGGCGGCGGTGTGGCGAGGGCGCGGGCGTCAGGCGGATCTTCGCCTTCGACGATGGCGTCGACGCGATCCTGTTCGTTGGCGCGGCGGGCGGCGATCACGTCCTGGGCCTTGGCGATCGCCTGGCCGGGGATGGCGGCGATCTTGTTGAGGGTTTCGGAGGGTGTGTCGGCTTTGGCCGGGGGGCGTTTGGCGACGGCGACGGGCGGTTCGGGCGGCGGCTCTTCGCGCAGAACAAAGAAATAGGTGGCGCCGGCGGCGAGCAGGACGATCGCGAGGAGAGCGGCGAGGAGAGCGGGCCGGGAGGTTTTGCGACGAGCCTGGGGGCGGGGCGGCAGCGAGTCCTCGCTGGCCGGGCCGACGGGTGCGCGCACGTGGGGGATGGCGGCGGCGGGGGGAGGCGGGAATTTGCGGGCGGGCGGCGGAGCGGCGGGATTGGCGACGAGAGGGAAGGGCGGAGGCGAACCGGACTTCGGCGCGGCGGGAAGCGCGCCGGGTGGCACGGCAGCGGGCGGCGGCGGAGGAGGCGGCGCGGAGGGAAGATCGATGGGCGCGGCAGCGGCGGGGTCGCCGGGAGCGATGGGCTTGAGCTTGAGTTTAAACTTCGGCGACTCGCCGGACGCGGGTGAGGGCTCGGACGAAATCGTTGGCGGCGGAGGCGGCGCGGGCGGGGGTGGAATGGATTCGATCGGCGCAGGCGCGGGCGGTGGCGCTGAGGGGATCGTGGGGGCGGCGGGCGAGGGTTCGGTGCCGATGCGCGGCCTCAGGCGAATGGGGGGCGGCGGCGGCGGTTCGCTTGCGGAGGGCGGTGACGGCGGGGGCGCGATGGGTGCGGCGGGCGGAGTTTCGGCGGCGGGGAGGGGGTCGGTCGAAAGTTTCGGTTTAAGCCGGAGTCGGGTCGAAGGCGTGTCGGCCGTCGGGGTGGCGGGCGATGTCGGGGGTGAAGGGGGCGCCGCGGGGTCGGGCGGGTTCTCCGCCGAGTCGGGCTTCGCGCGCGGCTTGAGGCGCAGCGGTTGAGGCGTGGACTCGTCGCTCATTGGAGGGATGCAAACAAGTTATACGGAAGCACGAAACCAAAAAGATTCACTGGCGGAGGCGCGGAGCGTTCGCCACGCTGTCGGACCGCATCATGAATTTGAAGCCAACGCTCATCGTTTGTTTATCGGCTGTCGCGCTGACCTCCTTAACTGGCTGCAATTTCTTTCGCAAAAACAAGAAGCCGAAGGAGAACCCGGCGCTGGCGTTGGAGGTGGAGCAGGATTTTCGCGAGCGTTGGATGGAAAAGCGGGTGCCCGAGCTGACGGGGCAGGGGCTGGATGCGGCGTCGGCGCAGCAGCAGGCGGCGCGGGAATTTCGCGAGCGTTATCCTTATATTCGGGCCGGGGCGCAGTGAGCGGGAGCTGAACAGAAGGTCAGCGGGGCGACGCGCACAGGGGCGGGGGAGTTGACGGGAGCTGCCTGGCTGTGAGTGCTGGGTGGATGTCGTCGACAGTTACATCAGGCGGGGCGCGCGGCGCGGGGGCCGCGGCGGCGGCGTATTTCGCGTGGGGGCTGTTTCCGATGTTTTGGAAACAGCTGGCGGCGGTCGATGCGGTGGAGTTGATCGCGCACCGGCATGTGTGGTCGCTGGTGTTTGTGCTCGGGGTGATCGTCGTGGCGCGGGGGTGGGGCGAATTTTGGGTGGGCGCGCGCTCGCGGGCGGCGCTGGGCTGGCATGCGGCGAGTGGGGTGCTGCTAACCGTGAACTGGCTGGTGTTTGTATGGGGCGTGAACCGCGGGCACGTGGTCGAGGCGAGTCTGGGGTATTTTTTGGTGCCGCTGGTGAACGTGCTGCTGGGGCGGTTTTTGCTGGGCGAGCGGTTGCGGCGGCTGCAGTGGATCGCAGTGCTGCTGGCGGCGGCGGGGGTGGCGTTGTTGCTGGTGCGGGTGGGGCGAGTGCCGTGGATTGCGTTGTCGCTCGCGGGGACGTTTGGGGCGTATGGGTTGATCAGGAAGAAGTCGCCGCTTGGGCCGCTGGCGGGGTTGGGGCTGGAGACGCTGTTGCTGGCGCCGTTGGCGGTGGCGTTTCTGGTGTGGCGTCAGGCGACTGGCGTGGGCGCGCTGGGAAGTGTGGGGGCGGGCATGCACGTGCTGTTGTTGAGCACGGGGGTGGTGACGGCGGTGCCGCTGGTGCTGTTCGCGTATGGCGCGCGGCGGGTGCGGTTCACCACGCTCGGGCTGTTGCAGTATATTGCGCCGACGGTGCAATTCGCGCTCGGCGTGTGGTGGTATCGGGAGCCGTTTTCGGTGGAGCGCGGGGCGGCGTTCGCGCTGATTTGGGGCGGGCTAGCGCTCTACACGGCGGACAACCTATGGAGCCACCGACGCGTCAGGGCGCCAGGATCTTGATGAGCTTCATCTCGAACACGAGCGTGGCGTTGCGCGGAATGGCCGGGGGCCGGCCGCGGGCGCCGTAGGCGAGGGTGCCGGGAACGATGATGAGGCGTTTTTCGTTCAGCTTCATCAACGGCAGAATGTGGTCCCAGCCGGCGATGACTTCGCCGCGACCGACGCGGAAGCTGAATGGTTCGATGGGGTCGAGTTTCTCGTCGAACTTCGTGCCGTCGAGGAGCCAGCCGGTGTAGAGCATGCCGACGCGGTCGCCGCGGCGCGGTTGGGGGCCGTCGCCTTCCTCGAGGATGAGGTAGCGGATGCCGGTGCTGGTGCGCTTGGTGCCGGGCCACTTTTTGTCGACCTCTTCGATCTGGTCGGGGGTGAGGTATTCGGGCTGGGCGAGGAGGAGAGGACTGGCGGCGAAAACGGCGGCGAGCAGCGCGAGGCGCAGGACGAGACGGTGCATGGTGACTGCCGGATTTAGTGTGAAACGGGGGAATTACACGGATTTTTTTATGGCGGGGTGCGCGGCGATGAGGGCGAGGGCGCGGCGGAGGAGCGTCTTGCCGGGCTCCATGCGGTGCCAGGGAGAGGCGCCGGAGGGGTGCGGGAGCGGGATGCAGTCGACGGTGTGACCGTGATAGGAGACGGAGAACGTTTTCCCGATGAGGTCGTTGAGCGGCGCGGGTGGAAGGAATTGCGAGAGTGCGAGCTTGCCGACGGGGAGGACGAGTTGTGGGCGGAGAAGGGCGAACTCGCGTTGGAGCCAGGCGGAGCAGTTGGCGATTTCGAGCGGAGAGGGGACGCGGTCGCCACCCTCGGGGCGTTTGCCGGGAAAGCAGCGGCAGACGGCCGCGAAATAGATGCGGTTGCGGACGTCGTCCTCGGTCCAGCCGAGCCCTTCGTGGAACCATTTGAAAAGGGTTTTGCCGGCGGTCCAGGCGAAGGGGCGGCCGAGCTTGGGCTCCTTATCGCCGGGGGCCTGGCCGACGAGCAGGACGCGCGAGGCGACGGGGCGGCCGACGACGACGGGGCGGAAGGTGCCGGGGCAGCGGTCGCAGGCGCGAAGGGCGGCGAGGTGGGTTTCGATGGCGGCGACGGACGGACGCATGAGAGAAGCTCCAAGAACCAAGCGCCAAGCTCCAGAGAATGTTCAAACCTCAAACTTCAACTGCGACGAGCGCGTTGGATCTGGTGGCGGGTGTTTTTCTGGAGCCGGGTGCTTGGAACTTGGAGCTTTTCGCGGCGCGGGTTTCGATCGGGCGATGCCATTGATGAAGCGGAATGTGCCGCCGGGGGTTTTCACGATTCGTGGAATCATGGGTGTGTGCCATCTCCTCGTGGATGAGCAGGGCGCGGCGGTGTTGCTCGATGCGGGGCTGGTGGGCGAGCGGTGGCAGATTCGGTGGCGGTTGCGGCGGCTGGGGCTGGGGCGGGAGAACGTGAAGGCGATTTTGCTCACGCACGGGCATCTCGATCACGTCGGGAATCTCGCGTGGGCGAAGGCGTGGACGGGGGCGCCGGTGTATGCGCATCCGCTCGAGCAGGCGCATATCGACGGGGCGTATCCATATTCTGGAGCGGCGGTGTGGTGCGGGCGAATGGAGCGGGCGGGGCGGCGATGGCTCGGCGCGGGGAAGCCGGTGGAGATCGACGAGGCGATCGGGGAAGGCGACGAGCTGCCGATTTTCGGCGGGCTGCGCGTGGTGCATCTGCCGGGGCACACGCTGGGGCACTGCGGATTCTACAGCGCGCGGCACGACACGCTGTTCAGCGGGGATTTGATCGCGAGCTACTGGTTTCGCGGGGCGGTGCTGCCGCCGCCGATTTTCAATGCCCGGCCGGAGCTGATTCCGCAAAGTCTGGAAAAGGCGCGGCGGCTGAATCCGCGTTGGATCGTGCCGCAGCATTACGACGTGCCGGACGGTGCGGTCCACCGAAGGAGGTTCGACGCGTTTTTGGAGAAACGCCGCGGCTGGCGGGGGCGGATCGTGGTGTGAGGGTGGGCCACGGAGCCGAGCACCGCGAATCCCCCGAAAACCGCGTTATGCGGCGATGAGGCGAGCGGCGGGGCGTTTGGCGGCGGGCGCGCGGGGCGCACCGGACCGAGGCGGGGGGACGTCGGGACCGGTGCTGGCGGACAGAGCGGCCAGCTGGCCGCCGACGATCCGGCAAAGCCCGGCGACGGCGTCCTGAAGCGCGACGGCCTGGGAGTCGAGCTGCTCCGCGGCGGCGGCGGTTTCCTCGGCGCTGGCGGCGTTGGACTGCGTGACTTTGTCCATTTGCGACACGGCGGTATTTACCTGGCCGATACCCTGCGTCTGCTCGTGGGAGGCGGTGGAGATTTCGCCGACGAGCGTATCCATATGCCGGGCACGCTGAACGATGAGCTGGAGCGATTCGGCGACCTGGGCGGAAATGCGCACGCCCTGATCGCTCTTGGCGACGGAGTCCTCGATTTTTGCGGCGGTTTCCTTGGCCGCCTGGGCCGAGCGGTGGGCGAGGGCGCGGACTTCCTCGGCGACGACGGCGAAACCCATGCCGGCCTCGCCGGCGCGGGCGGCTTCGACGGCGGCGTTGAGGGCGAGGATGTTCGTTTGAAACGCGATCTCGTCGATCGTCTTCACGATTTTGGCGATTTCGCCGGAGGATTGTTTGATGGCGTCCATGGCGGACTTCATCTGCTCCATGTCGCTTGCGCCGGTTTCGGCGGCGTTGCGGGTTTGGGCGGCCATTTCCTTGGTCTGCACGGCGCTGTCGGCGTTGCGTTTCGTCATGGACGAAAGCTCCTCGAGGGAGGCGCTGGTTTCCTCGAGGGAGGCCGCCTGCTCGTTGGCCCCCTGGGCGAGCGACTGGCTGCTGGAGGAGACCTGGCTGGAGGCGGAAGAAACGTGGGCGGCGCCCTGCTCGAGGGTTTGGGCGATGGCTTCGAGCGGGCGGGCGAGCGAGCGGGCGAAGAAGAATGCGAGCGTGATGCCCGCTGCCACCACGCCGATGCTGCCCCAGAGCGTGACCTGGAGGAGGCGGTGGGAAGAAGCCGTGCTCTTCTTTTCGCGGTCGTCGAGGAGTTGTTGTTCCTCATCGACGGCCGAGGCGAACACGGCGCGCAGGCCGTCGAAGAGCTGTTTGCCGCCGCCGGTTTCGGTGAAAAGGCCGAGCTGCTCGAAGGTGGCCTGGCCGGCCGTGACTTCGCGGCGGAGGGCGATGCCTTTTTCGGCGAAGTTGTTTTCCCAGGCCAAGGCGCGCTGGCGGATGTCGTTCCAGCGGTCGACCTGGCGGGTGTTGTCCGCGGTCAGGAGCGTCAGCGCGTCCAAGTGCGAGCGATACGCGGTTTGCCCGGCGTGGTAGGGCTCGAGGAACTCTTCCTTGCCGGTGATCATGAACCCGCGCAGGCCGGTTTCCATGTTGACGAGAGCGGTGAGCGCGTCGTTGGCGGTGGCGATGACCTTGCGGGTGTGGTTTACCCACGAGCCCATCTCGAGATTTACGCCCGTGGTGCGGTAAGCGAAGGCGTTGATGCCGGCCACCAGGAGAAGAACGATCGCGAAGATCGAAAGGAGGCGGGTCTGAACGTGGAGGCGCTGGAACAGTTTCATGGAAAGTCGGGAAAGCGTGTGCCGAAGGAATCGGCCGTGGGGGGCGGCGGCAGGAGTCACGATGTGGTCACACCGGATGACGCCGCGGTCGGGCGGCGTGCATCAGGAGGACGGGAGCGCCTCACGGCGGCTCCACCGGAGCTCGTGCAGGGGGGGATGCCTTTCGCTCAAGCGTGGACGGCGAGGGCCCGGCGCGGGCGCGGGGAGGCGGGGGCGACGGACAATTTCGGTGCGGACGCAGCGGGGGCGGACTCGGTGGCGGCCGATTGTTTGGCGCCCATGAGGAGGTGAAGGTTGGTGACGGCTTCGGCGAGGAGCGACGCCTGGGCGTTGAGCTCCTGCGAGGCGGCGGCGGTTTCCTCGGCGCTGCTGGCGTTGGACTGGGTGATCTTGTCCATTTGCGCGACGGCGGAGGTGACCTGGCCGATGCCCTGGTTTTGCTCGTGCGAGGCGGTGGCGATCTCGCCGACGAGCGTATCCAAACTCCGGATCTGCTGCTGGATGGTTTCGAAACTTTTGGCGACCTCGTGGCTGAGCTGGGCGCCCTGCTGGCTCTTGGCGACGGAGTCCTCGATCTTCGCGGCGGTCTCCTTCGCGGCGGTGGCGGAGCGTTGGGCGAGGGCGCGGACTTCCTCGGCGACGACGGCGAAGCCCATGCCGGCCTCGCCGGCGCGGGCGGCTTCGACGGCGGCGTTGAGGGCGAGGATGTTCGTTTGAAACGCGATCTCGTCGATCGTCTTGATGATTTTAGCGATGTCGTCGGAGGAGGCCTTGATGGCGCCCATCGCGACGTTCATGGCCTTCATGTGTTCGAACCCATTGTCGGCGGAGGAGCGGGCTTGCGTGGCGGCCTCCTTGGCCTGTTGGGCGCTGTCGGCGTTGCGACGCGTCATGCTGTTGAGTTCCTCGAGCGAGGCGCTGGTTTCCTCGAGGGCGGCGGCCTGCTGGCTGGAGCCGTCGGCGAGCGACTGGCTCGACGAGGCGACGAGGCTGGCGTTGTCCTGGACGATGACGGTCGAGGAGGAGAGGGCGGTATT
This sequence comes from Verrucomicrobiota bacterium, assembly GCA_023430565.1. Classification (GTDB taxonomy): domain Bacteria; phylum Verrucomicrobiota; class Verrucomicrobiia; order Opitutales; family Opitutaceae; genus Opitutus. The sequence goes on along the minus strand of JAEZAD010000123.1, from coordinate 2,432 downwards.
GGTGTCGCGGAGACGACGCGAGATGGCGCGGGTGGCGAACAGCGTGATGACGAGGCAGGCGAGCGTGAGGACGCCGAGGGCGATCGAGCCGATCGTGCTGAAGCGGGCGGTCTGGGCGATGAGGGAGGCGGTGGCGGCGCCGCTTTCCTGCGACAGCTTGAAATAGAGCTGATTGATCGCATCGAGCTGGCTCTCGATCATCTGCTCGGTGGGCGCGACTTCCTGGTCGAGTGCGGCCATGGCTTTCTCGAAGTCGCCGCCGCGCAGGTGCGCCTGGAATTTTTCCGCGGCGGTGCGGTAGGAGGCGAGCGACTCGTCGATGCGGACGACGAGGGCGTTGGTGGCGGGGTCGACGGCGAGGCGGCGGAGTTCGCCGATGCTGCGCGTGGCCTTGGCGGTTTCGGCTTGGAACGCCTGCTGTTGGGCGTTCATGGCGGCGTCGTCGCGGGCGAGCGCGAATTGGAGGGTGACGTTTTTCAGGCTGTTGGCGGAGTCCTGGAGCTGCGCGAGGCTGACGAGCGCGGGCAGGAGTTCGCCGGTGAGCGTGGTGGTTTGCCGGCTGCTTTGGCGCGTGTAGCGGCCGGAGACCACGGCCAAAGCCGCTACGCCCGCTGTCACGAGCAGGAAGCACGCGGTGATCGCGAGCATCGTTTGACGGAAGCTGAGATGACGAATCGAGCGTAGCGGGTTCATTGGCGTGAGATCCGCCGCCCGGTGAGGCGGCGGGTTAAGGTTCTTATTGGGCGAGGGTGGCGAGGTCGCCGAGGGCGGCGGAGTCGCCGATGACAACGGCGCCAGGTGTTTCGGCGGCGAGTTTCAGGGCGTCGGCTTCGGACTCGACGATCTTGGGCGCGGAGCCGCCGCCGGTCATGAAGAGACGGCGCCAGTGGTTTTGAAACTGGCTCGTCGTCATGGCGACGTTGGCTTTGAGGAACGCTTCCTGATTCTCGCTCGACTTGGCGATGACGAGGACGACGCGGGCGTCGCCGATCGTGACGCGTTTGCCGAGGAGGACGGCTTTGATGCCGTCGGCGTCGAGCGACTGGCCTTTGAGGCCGGGATGTCCGCCGAGGGCGGGCGCGGCGTGGAGCGAGGCGGCGAGACCGAGCGCGACGCAGGCGAGAAACGAGCGAAGGAGAAAAGGTTTCATCGGGAGCGGGGAGCGGCGGCTCAGAAGGACAGGGTCATTTTCGCGGCGAGGAGGAACCAGGACGTGTCGCGCCGCGCGAAGGGTTGCGGGCGGGCGGGCGTGTCGAAGATTTTGCCCGCGCCGTCGATGTAGTGGCCTTCGAGTTTGAACAGGACGTGGTCGTTGAGATCGAAGCGGACGCTGGCGGCGTAATCGGTCTGCGAGAGTTCGGGCAGGCTGAGTCCGACGACGGCGGGCTTGAGGACGAGGACGTCGCTCGAGTGGCTGACGTAGGTGCCGAGCTCGATGCGGGCGTTGAGGCGACGGGCGACGGAGACGTAGAAGTAGTCGCTGTCGAAATCCGTGGTGCTGCCGGACGCCACGCCGGCGGTGAGGATGGACGAGTGGGCGTTTTCGCGGCCGGCTTCGGCGGCGAAGACCCAATCCCCGCGGGTGTATTCGGCGGAGAGAAGGTGGCGATGGTGCGTTGGGGACGTTTTGACCAGCGGAATGGACTGGCCGCCAAAGTAGGCGATGCGATCGACGCTGAAGTTTTCGAAGGCGCTGTAGGAGTAGCCCACGCGCAGGCCGGCGACGGCCGTGTTCCAGAAGAGACTGCCGCCGTAAACGGCATCCATGCCGATGCGCTGGTTGGGGAAGGGCTGGTCGTTATTGAAGTAGTCGCTGGCGCCGGAGCGGGTGGACATGGGGATGTCGCCGTAGAAGGCGCGGTAATCGACGCTGCCGGCGCTCTTCAGGCCGACGTTGCCGTAGATCATCCCGCCGTTGAAGGCGGCGTTGAAGCTGCGCAGGCGGGCGTCGTAGACGCTTTGCGGGAGCAGCACGAAGGGGCGGACGGAGTCGACGTCGAGGGCTTCGTTGTAGAGGCCGCGCGGCATTTTCACGCGGCCGGCGCGGACGCCGAACCATTGCGAGGCCTGGTAATCGACGATGCCCCAGTCGAGGCTGATCTTGTCGTCGCCGTAGTCGCCCAAGCGCTGGCCGAAGGCCTGCGCACCGGCGCGGAATTTGCCCTTCGACCAGGAGGCGTTGAGCGCGTATTCGCGGAAGTCGAACGTGCCTTCGCTGGTTTCGCCGAGATAGTCGTTGTGGCCGGTGTTGATGAGGTAGCCCTGGCTGACGAAGCCGCCGAGCTGGACGTCCTTCCAGGTGACGGCAGCCGAGGCGCCGGAAACGAGGGCGCCGAACACGCACGTGAGTGTGCCGACACGAAAGTGGCGGCGGAGTTTGAGGGAAGGGTCGATCATGAAAGTGGAGAGGTCGAGGAAGGCGCCGCGGGTGA
>JAEZAD010000246.1 GCA_023430565.1 Verrucomicrobiota bacterium | reverse complement strand
CGAGCGTCCGACCCACTTTAATACCTCCTGGGATTACGCCCGGTTTGAGGTGGTCGCCCACAAGTGGACGGACCTCTCCGAGGCCGGCTACGGCGTGAGCATCCTCAACGACTGCAAGTACGGCCACAGCACGAAGGACAATGTGCTGAGGATCACGCTGCTCAAGAGCGGCAAGTACCCGGACACCCAGGCCGACATGGGCGAGCATGATTTCACCTACGCACTCTTGCCCCACGCGGGTGGCCCGGCGGACGGCGGCGTGATCGAGGAAGCCGAAGCCCTGAACCTTCCGGTGCGCGTGCTTTCCGGCGCGGAGGCGGTATCGGCCCTGCCGGTTGTCTCCGTCGACAGCCCCATGGTCCACATCGACGCGGTCAAGCGCGCGGAGGATGAGGACTGCCTGATCGTCCGCGTCCACGAATGCCGCGGCGGACGCGGCGCATTCACGCTGACGCCCGGCTTCGCGCTTCGCGCCTACGCGCCCGTCAACCTCCTCGAGGAGAACCTCGCAGAACCCGTTGAGGCTGACCGCATTTGCGATGTACTCAGCCCCTTCGAGATCAAGACCTTCAAGCTGTGGTGGAAATAAAACGCCCGTTCAAACAGGCAACAAAGACCCGGCGGATTTCAAACACACCCGGCGCGCATGTCGCCGGGTGTGTTTGACCGTCGGTTAAGAGAGTGTTATAATGGAACCGCGAAAAGTCACGGCGCGCAATGTGTGTGGGTAATAAGCGCGTCGATTAACGGGCGAAGGGGAGGAACAGCAGTGGAAAAGCGGGTCGCCATCGTCACGGGGGGCACGCGCGGCATGGGCCGCGCCATCAGCGTGGAACTTGCCAGGGCCGGGAACATCGTATGCGCCGTCTACCGCGCCAACGTTGCGGAAGCGGACGCCACCGAAAAGGAGATTTCCATACTGTCCGAAGGGTCTTTCGCGCTGAAGGCGGACCTCTCGAAAGAGGACGAGGCCCGGCGGGCGGCGGACGAGGTTATCAGGCGCTTTGGCCGCATGGATATTCTGGTCAACAACGCGGGCATCTTCGACTTCTGCTTTTTTGAGGACATGACGGACGAGTACTTCGACCGGGTGATGGACCACAACTTCAAAAGCCAGATGCATATGATTCGCGCCTGCCTGCCCCATATGAAGGCGCGCCGCTACGGGCGCATCGTGAACGCTTCGTCCATCTCGGGCCGGTTTGCGGACGTCGGCCTCATCGCCTACGCCGCGAGCAAGGCCGCGGTCAACATGCTGACCAGCATTGCCTCCGCGGAGTTCGCGCCCTATGGGATCACGGTCAACGCCTTCGCGCCCGGCATCATCCATACGGACATGACCGCCAAGATGATTGAGGAGCGAGGCGAAATCCAGGTCAAGCAGATCGCGCTCAACCGCTTCGGTGACGGCGCGGACGTTGCGCATCTGGTGAAGTACCTGACCTCGCCCGAGGCGGGCTACATCACCGGCGAAATCATCGGCATCGACGGCGGCTTTTTCAAGGTGCAGAACTGCGAGCGCGCTCATGAGTATGTCCGCGCCAACGCGGGGGAATGACCGTCAAGCAGACCCAGTGACGAAAGACGCACCCATATGCGCCTACACGGAGGGATGACCGCTTGATAGCGCGTTGATTCGGTTGCGAACATTTTTGCGTCATAACCAAAATTCCAAAGGCGGAAGCCCTGCCACCCCGGCACGGCTTCCGCCTTCTAAACATCTGTGAGGCAGTCTCTTTTGATTTGAACCTGAAAATAACCTTTGTGCGGGGTCAAGGGTTCATCCCCCTTGCGGGGGTCCGGGGGTAGCGCCCCCGGCATTCCTGGTTTACGTGTTCCTCGTTCTCACCAGCTGCACGTTGGCGTGTTCCGACAGGCAGTTCACGATGTCCTTGTAGGTGGTCTTGCCCCTCATGTCGAGCGTGTAGAGGTTGGTGTACAGGTTGTATTCGCCCTTGTTCTCCACATGGAAATCCACGTCCAAGACCTCGATCCCCATCTTCTGAAAGATCTCGTTGATGAACGCGATCGTCTCCACCCGGTGGACGAACTTGACCTCCACATGTTTGACCGCGTTGACCTTGACGACCTTGTTGAGCAGCGTCAGCGTGATCATGACGATGCCACAGCCCACCGCGGCCAGGCCGTAGAACCCCATGCCCGCCACCAGGCCCAGGCAGGCGGCATTCCACAGGGACGCGGCGGTGGTCAGCCCGGCGATCTTCTTCTGCGCGATGAAAATGGTGCCCGCGCCCAGAAAGCCGATGCCGCTGATCACCTGCGCGCTGATGCGGCCCAGCGTGACCGTCACGCCGCTGTCGGCGTGGGCAAGGTTCAAGTTGAGGGCGTCGATGGCCAGATACCGCTCCATGACGGCGATGAGTGCCGCGCCCACGCAGACCAGCACATGCGTGCGCATGCCCGCAGGCCTGTTTTTCCGCTCTCGCTCGACCCCGATGATGCAGCCGATGGCCGTCGCCAGAAGGAGCCTCAGCCCCGCTTCCCACCAAGTCATACGCAGACCCCCTTTCACGAAAAAGGTACCGCCCCCGGTCTCATAAGACGATGGCACAACATTCTATGACGGACGGTGGCCAGGCTTGTGCCCCGGGCGATGGCCGCCCCGCGGGAAATTGATCACTTAAAGCCCGCTCTTCTCCCATTCCTTCTGTTTCAGATTGGTATACAGGTAGACGACGGCGGAAACGGAGGAGAACAGGAAGATCACGACCGAAAGGGCCGCGGAAAGTTCGTAATTCATGTTGGTCTGGAACTGCCGCCG
>JAEZAD010000091.1 GCA_023430565.1 Verrucomicrobiota bacterium | reverse complement strand
GCAGGGTTTGGTCGTCGGTGCCGATGCCGATAGCCAGCCTTGCATTCAGGCTTCCTGCAGGATGGTGGTGCAGTAAGGTATTTTTCCTGAACAAGGCATAAAAGAAGGCTGGATCTGTTTTTGACAGGTTCTGTAAACGGTGGGCAACAATCAGGTATTCTATTTTTTCGGCAGGGACTTCCAGTTCTTTTGAAAGGAAAGTTACATCACGATGCTCCTGGTTTTCCTGCAGGCTGGCAATGGCAACCCTGCCGGACAGGAAGGTAACTTCCTTTAAAAGGAAATCAAATTCAATCAGCTCCTGAGGTAAATTCTGCCGGATGGTTACATTTATTTCCTCGCGTTCAGTGGCATTAAACCGTACCTCATCCATGGAAGACCTGAAGAGTTCTGTGTTTTTCTCCCTGGTGGAAACCCTTAGGGCTATATCAGCCGTTTTTCTCTCCCTGCCCTTTAGCTGGTCGTGTGCCCAGCGAAGTTCATAGCTGCCATCCCTGCCGGTATGTGTATCGGCCAGGGGGTGCCATTCGCGCAGATCCACATTGAAGATTTCCACTTTCAGGTTAGCCATGGGGCGGCCCTGTGCATCGGAAACTTTACCGAAAACGGTATTTATTTGCTGTTGTTTGTTTGTTGCCGGCATGATGTTTTGTATTAAATTTTTCTATTACATTCTGGATTACGGATTTGAAGTAACAAGAGCAAAACACGTAAGCTGTGATTGTTCTTATCCGGGATTATCCTGGATTTTACAGGTTATTTTTTCCGCAATTGATTCATAACAACCATAATCGGAAATGTACATCATAAAGTGCTTATTCTCTTTCGAGAAATTTATTCCGGTATTAATTGCATTTTGTCTTGCTTCCTCTAATAAATCAGATTTATTCAGGGAAATAATTCGTTCAAAGGAATTTTCAATTTGAAATGGATTGCAACATGAGTCACTGGTGAATATAAATTTATATACGTCAAATATTTCAATCAAAAATTCCTTTTCAACCATGTTCTCATCATAATAATGATACTTAATTTGAATATTACTTTTATTATACGCAAAAGATACTTCAGACGAAATCTCTTCCGAAACAGATGGTAAGTCAAATTCAACATTTATCTCATTCATATATCTGTGATTTAATTTTATTTTATTTTTTGGTTCCTGACCTCTTTACTGTAGGCGTTCCTGAAGATGTTAATTTATTTCTTTTTAATTGACCTGTTAGCCTGGCCTCAAAGTTGGGGTTTCCGGTTCTGTTGACACCTGCCCATTGAGATCTGGGTATTCCGGCTTGTGTTAGTGCCTGGGCCGATCTGGTATTTAAAATTAATGTATGGCCATCTCTGATTATATAATCTACTGGTACCATGCGAGGATGCATGATACCATTTTTTAATGCGTCCGAAACCTGATCTACTGTCATTCCTCTAAATCCGGCACCTGGTTCATTTGTAAAAGCATTTTTGTATGTTTTCTGTGCGAAATTGGCATCATCACCAATTGATCCGATAGTTGGCCGGCTTCCGGTGGAAGGTGAATATCTTAAGGATCTAATCCCTTTTGAAATTCCATAGCTTATGGCCAAGGCAGCAAAAAATTCTACAGCAGCTCCCAATCTGGAAACTGGCTGTTCTGTAAACATTTCTTTACCAGAACCCATTTGCCAACCTCTTTCTAATGCAAAATGAATAGGATTAACGTCACGAAAAAGTCGGTATATTCCTAATTGCAATGCTACTGTTGCAGGATGAGTTAATACGTAATGGGCTATAATTCTTCTGCGATTTTCAAAATTGGAATATCTTTCAAAGTCTGAACTTGTACTGCCAAACATTCTTTCAGCATCTTTTCTTTCTTCAGCGGTCAGATTTTTTGGATTTACAGGTGCTCTCATTTGTATAGCTCCCGGAACTGAACTATCTCTCATCGCATCAATATATCCCTGCTCCATTTCAGAGAGCGGATGTGCCCAATCCTGACGATTTTTCTTTGGAACATCAGCCCACCATTGAGCAACATCACCAGGTTTCTGAATGGTTGCAATTTGATAAACAACATCATTAGGATTAAAAATCACGTCACCGGCATCATATTGCTCATTAGGGTCAACACAACAGTGAGTATCTGGGTTACATTGAGTACCCTTTATGTCCGTATTTAATAATGGATTATCATTTGCATAACGATAAACATTCACCCCATCACCAATCCCATCCGGATCACTACTCAGCCACCTCCCCAGCCATGGCAGATAATACCTGGCGCTGTGATATTCCAGGCCGGTTTCTTCATCGCGCTCCATGCCTGTGTAGCGGTAGCGTTTGGCGGCCGATTTGATGTCCTTGTTGACTGCCTGGAAAGCAGTGGTGCCGTAAGGATGATATTCTTCGTAGGAAATTACCCGTGCAACAGCTGAACCATCCAGCTCCAGTGCCGCTGAACCCAGGTGGTTGTGCAGCTGGTACCTTGTAAGTTGCTTTTCTGTTCCGTCATCCACATTGTT
>JAEZAD010000027.1 GCA_023430565.1 Verrucomicrobiota bacterium | reverse complement strand
CTCATTCGCCGACGCCATCCGTTCCTCCGCCCAAGTCAAACCCGTCCCTGACCGCTGAAAAATTGTCATGGTCACACTCCCCGCGACCTCCAACTGTGCTGGTTTCAAAATCCTTCACCTAACCCTGCTCGATTCCGCTCCGTTCCGCTAGCGTATCGCCTCACCCGCTCCCGCCATGATCGAAACGCTCTCCAAGCCCGACCGCGCCCCCCTCTACCTCGAGCTCGCCCAGGAAATCCACGAGCTCGTCACCCAGGGCACGCTCCGCCCCGGCCATCGCCTCCCCTCCGTCCGCCGCATGGCCCTCCAGCGCGACGTCAGCATCTCGACCGTCATCCAGGCCTACACCGTTCTCGAAAACCGCAGCGTCCTCGAAGCCCGCCCGCAATCCGGCTTCTACGTCCGCCCGCAAGTTCCGCTCCAGGCCCCCGAACCGCGCATGGCCCGCCCCATGGCGAAGCCCAGCTACGTCGGCGTCAACGACCTCACCGCCGAGATGCTCGCGCTCGCCGTCGACCCCGACTACGTCCCCCTCGGCGCCGCCTGCCCGCACCCTTCCCTGTTTCCCAACAAGAAACTTGGCCGCCTCATCGGCTCCATCTGCCGCAACGATCCGACCATGATCGGCCGCTACGCGATGAACTGGGCCTACGACCCGCTCGCCCGCGAAATCGCCCGCCGCTATCTTCAATGCGGCGCGCCGCTCTCGCACGAGGAGCTCGTCATCACGATCGGCTGCGCCGAAGCGCTCAACCTCTCTCTCCGCGCCGTCACCAAGCCCGGCGACACCGTCGCCGTCGAAACCCCCGCCTACTTCGGTTTTCTCGAAACCATCCAGTCGCTCAACCTCCGCGTCCTCGAAATCCCCACCGACTCGCGCACCGGCCTCTGCCTCGACGCCACCCGCGACGCCCTCGAAAACTGCGACGTCAAAGCCGTCCTCCTCATGCCGAGCTACCAAAACCCGCTCGGTTCCTGCATGCCCGACGACAAGAAGGCCAAACTCTACGAACTCCTCCAACAACACGACGTCCCCGCCATCGAAGACGACATCTACGGCGACCTCCATTACGGCGAACGCCGCCCGAAACCCCTCAAGGCCTGGGACACCGACGGCCGCGTCCTCCTCTGCAGCTCCTTCGGCAAAACCCTCGCGCCCTCCCTCCGCGTCGGCTGGTGCGCCCCCGGCCGCTACCTCGAACGCGTCCGCCGTCTCAAGTTCACGAATACGCTCGGCACCCCCGTCGTCTTGCAGAAAACCGTCTCCGACTTCCTCCGCAACGGCGGCTACGATCACCACCTCCGCTCGATCCGTCGTTCGTATCAAAATCAACTGCACCTCTTCTCGCAGGCCATCCTCCGCCATTTTCCCGAAGGCACGCGCCTCAGCCGGCCGCAGGGCGGCTTCGTGCTCTGGGCGGAACTCCCGCCCGGCGTCGATACGCTCACCCTCTACCGCGAAGCGCTGCGTCACCGTATCGCCACCGCGCCCGGCGCCCTCTTCTCCGTGAAGGACCGCTATCGCAACTGCCTTCGCATGAACTGCGGCATTCCCTGGACCGACCACCTCGAACAGGCGATCCGCACCCTCGGCGAACTCGCCCAAAAGCAGTTGTAATGTCCGCGCCCGCCGCCTTGACCGCCCGGCGTTCCCACGCCCGAGCCGCCCTTCTTTGGCTGCTCGGCGCGCTGATCGCCGGCGTCTACGTCGGCGGCGCGGCCTTTCATGTCGCCTACGGCGCGCTGAACATCGACGAGGGTTTCTACGCCGCCGCCACCCGCGCCGTCTGGCAGGGAGAAATGCCGTATCGCGATTTCGGATTCACCCAACCGCCCCTCGTCGCCTACGCCAACGCCCCCCTCCTCGGCGCCATCGGTTTCGGCCTGTTCCAACAACGCGCCGTCAACGGCCTCTGGGCCGCCCTCGCCGTCCTCCTCGCCGTCTGGCTCGTCCACCGCCGCGCCGGGCGCGCGTCCGCCTTTCTGCTCGCCGCGCTCTTCGCGCTCGCCCCGCCGTGGATGTATTTTCTCCACCTCGGCAAAACTTACGCCGTCACGTCCTTCCTCGCGATGCTCGCCACCGTCGCGTTCCTCCTCGCCGCCCCCGGCTGGAAAAAATCCGTCGCGCTTTCCTTCCTCGCCGCCCTCGGCGTCGCCTGCCGCCTCCCCGCCGCGCCGTTCTTCGGTCTCCTCTGGATCGCTTCGCTCTTCGAGGGCGACGCGCCTCTGCTCCGCCGCCTCCTGCTCTCGACCGTCGCCCTGCTCGCCTCGGCCGCCGCGATCTTCCTGCCGTTCTACCTCGCCGCTCCCGAATCGTTCGTGTTTTGGACGTTCGACTTTCACCGCGTCTCCGTCCCCCACAAAGACTGGCGCGTGCGCTGGAACGAAATCGTGGCCGTCGCGCCCGCCGTCTGGCTTCTCGCGCTCGGCGCCGGCGCCACCTGCCTCGCCCGCCGTTCCTCCTGGCGGCGCGAACACGCCGTTCTCCTCAGCGCCCTCGCCGCCCTCGCTTTCAACCTGTTCCCCCGCGGCACCTACGAGGAATACAGCGTCCCCTTCCTCCTGCCCCTCGCCGCCGCCAGCCTCGCGCTCCTCTGGCCCGCCGTATCCAATTTTTCCCCACTCAAACTCGCCCTCGCCTCGTTCGCGCTGCTCGCCACGCCTTTCACCCTCGCGCCCGCGGTCAACTGGTCGCACCTCACCCCCTCTCAACGCCAGCTCCCCTCCGCCTTTCTTCCCCGCAACACGCCTCCTTACCACTTCGAGCTCCCCACCCGCATCGCCGCCGCCCGCGATGTCGTGCAGCGCCTGCTCCCCGAAAACCAGCCGCTCGTCGGCCCCGCCATCCTCCTCGCCATCGAAGCCGATCGACCGATCCCGCCCCGCTTCCGCATGGGCGCATTCGGCATGAGTTTCGACTATGACCGCGAACGCGCCCACGCGCTTCACCTCGCCACCGGCGACGATTTTGAAAGCTACCTGCGCGACATCGACGTGCCGATCGTCGCCCTGCACACGAACCCGAAGTTCAACTTCCTCTGGTCCATGCCCTCGTTCGATCCGCCGCCCCTTGACCGCATGCGCGAATTCGAACGCCTCTTCAGCCGCTACTTCGTCCCCGTCTACCGCGACGAAGAGTTTTTCATCGTCGCCCGCCCGCACGTCCTCCCCGTCGTCGCCCCATAGAGCCGCCCCTCTCTCATGAAGAAAAACGTCGCCATCCTCGTCTTCGACGACGTCGAAGTCCTCGATTTCGCCGGCCCTTTCGAAGTCTTCGCCGTCGCCGACGAACTCAGCGGCCACACCGCGTTCCACACCTTCACGCTCGCGCTCAAGCCCGGCACCGTCCGCGCCCGCAACGGCCTCAAGGTTGTCCCTGACTTCACCCTCGAAAACTGTCCGCCGCCGCACGTCATCGTCGTTCCCGGCGGCGACGGTCGTCGCGCCCTCATGCAGATGCCATCGCTGCACGAATGGCTTCGCCTCAAATCCCGCGCCGCCGAGGTCGTCATGAGCGTCTGCACCGGCGCCTTCGTGCTCGCCCGCGCCGGCCTGCTCGACGGTCTTCGCGTCACGACTCACCACGACAACTTTGCCGAACTGCGCGAGTTCGCCCCGCAGCTCGAAATCGACGAAAGCGCCCGCTTCACCGACAACGGTAAATTCCTCACCGCCGCCGGCATCTCCGCCGGCATCGACTGCTCGCTCCACGTCGTCGCCCGCCTCGTCGGCACCGCCGCCGCCGCATCGACCGCGCGCTACATGGAATACGTTCCGCAATCCTCCGCCCCGTAGCCCGGCAACCGCCGCCGCCGCCTCGTGACCGCCCCGCCTCCTCCGCCCGCGCGCTCCGCGCTCTTTCTCGCGTTCGCCTCGATCTACCTCATCTGGGGCAGCACCTACCTCGGCATCCGCATCGCCATCGAGTCGATGCCGATCTTCCTGATGGCCGGCGCTCGCTTCGTCATCGCTGGCGCCGCGCTCTACCTCGTCCTCCGCCTCCGCGGCGCGCCGGCGCCGACCTTTCGCCAGTGGCGCATCGCCGCCGTGATCGGCACCTTCCTTCTCCTCGGCGGCAACGGTCTCGTCGTCTGGGCCGAGCAATTCGTGCCGTCCGGCATCACCGCGCTCATCATCGGCATCCAACCGCTTTTCTTCGTCCTCACCGAATGGGCCTGGCCCGGTGGCCTCCGCCCAACGTTGATCACCGCCGCCGCCCTCCTCCTCGGTTTCGCCGGCGTCGCCTGGCTCGCCGCCCCGTGGCAATCGGCCTCCTCAAACGCCCTGCACCTCGGCGGCGTGTCCGCGATCCTGCTCGCCTGCGTTTCCTGGGCCATCGGCTCCATCTACTCGCGCCACGCGAAACACGGCACCGATCCGCTCCTCGCCTCCGCCCTGCAAATGTTGACCGGCGGCGGCGTGCTCACATTGGCCGCCTGGCTCCACGGCGATTTCGGCCAGCTCGACTTCACCACGATCACGCCTCGCTCGTGGTGGGCATTTGGATACCTCGTCCTCTTCGGCTCGCTGATCGGCTTTTCGACCTTCGTCTGGTTGATGAAACACAGCACCCCCGCCCGCGTTTCCACCTACGCCTACGTCAACCCCCTCGTCGCCGTCTTCCTCGGCTGGCTCATCCTCCACGAACCCATCACGCTCCGCACCCTCGTCGCGTCCGCCATCATCGTCACCGCCGTCATCGTGATCACGACCGAGAAAAACCGCCGGCTCCGCCCCGCGCGCTGAATTTCGCGCACCACGCCACGCCTCCCGCGCCGGCGTTCCCAGCTCCCACACCCCCGCACGCCAGATGCGTTTAGGCTCGACGACTAGGGGTTTTCCTCTACTTGCATCAGGGAAAACCGTAGCCCAGTCCGCCCATGCAACTCCTCGAATCCCGCCACTTGAAGCGCCGCCGTCCCGCATGGGTGAAATTCGTTCTTCTCGTCGCTTTCGCCGCACTCGCCGTCGGCGGTTGGAAAGCCTGGGAAAAGGCCCGTCCGCGGTATCTCCACTGGAAACAACAGCGAGCCCTCGCGCAGGCGAAGGAATTCATCGAAAAACGCGACGCCCCCAACGCCCAACTCGCCCTCGACGTCGCCCTCCGCACGATTCCCGGCAACCCCGACGTCATCCGCGTCGCCGCCGACATGCTCGAGCAGGGCGGATCGCCGCAAGCCATGCGCTTCCGCCGCTCCGTCGTCGAACTCCTGCCCCGCTCCTCCGAGGACGCCGCGCGCCTCGTGATGTCCTGCCTCCGCTTCCGTGACTTCAACGCCGCCAAGGACGCCCTCAGCTCCACGCCGCCCGACGTCTCCGCCGAACCGCCGATGCTCCAGGCCGCGCTCGCCTTCGCCATCGCCACCGACAACCGCCCCGTCGCCGACCTCCTCTTCGAAAAGCTCCGCGAAACCTCCCCCGACAGCGACGCCCTCCTCCACGGCCACGCGCTGCTCCGCCTCCGCCATCCAAAAGAAGAGGAAAAACTCGTCGCCCGACGCCAGCTCGAAGAACTCGCCGCCCGCAAACCCGAACTCGCGCTCCAGATCAATCGCGAGTTCGCCGCCGACGCCCTGCAACGCCGCGACTTCGTCGAACTGAAAAAACGCCAGACCCTCATCCTCGCCGACCCCGGCGCGAACTTCACCGACCATCTCCAAAAAGCCAATGTCGACCTCCTCGTCGACAAGGCGGATTTCGATCCGCTCTTCGCCAAACTCGCCCCGCTCGCCGTCAGCAACGAAGCCGACGCCGTCCAGTTCACCCAGTGGCTCCTCGTCCAGTCCCGCGCGAAAGACGCTGACATCTGGCTCGCCGGCCTCCCCGCCGAGTTGCGCAACACGCCCCAACTCCGCGCCGCTCAGGCCGACATCGTCGCCCAGCTCGCCGACTGGGATCGCCTCGCCCCGCTTCTCGAAAGCGGCGCCTGGGGTCCCATTTCGCGCGACACCCTCCGCCTCGCCCTCGCCGCCCGCACCGTCGACAGCCCGTCCCGCCCTTCGCTCCGCAAGGAAACCTGGGACATGACCCTCGATTCCGCCGTGGGCAATCTCGGCGCCCTCCGCGTCCTCCAACGCCTCGCCGCCGTCTGGCGCTGGGAGGACGAAAGCGAACGCACGCTCTGGGCCATCGCCCGCACCTTCCCCGCGCAGACCTGGGCGCATCAATCGCTGTTCAACGTCTACCGCTCGCGCAAAGACATCAAAGGCATGCGCGAAATCATGGGCGTTCTCCGCCAGTCCGAAGGCACCGTCAGCCGCTACCAGCACGACTGGGCCCTCCTCTCTCTCCTTGCCGAACCCACGTCCAACTGGAACCCCGCCAAGGACACGATGCGCGCGCTCTACGAAGCCGAGCCCGCCAACGCCACCTACGGCACCGGCTACGCCTTCGCCCTCGCCCAGGCCGGCAAATCCGCCGAAGCCCTCGCGATCGTGGAAAAAATGACCGAGGTCGAACGCCACTACCCGCCGCGCCAGCCCTTCCTCGCCTTCATCTACGGCGTCGCCAAGAAATCCGCCCAGCTCGAGCAAGCCGCAAAACTCGCCGACGGCGTCGAATTCCTACCTGAAGAAACCTACCTCTTCACGCGCGCCCGCGATGAACTGAATCGCAAGCCGCCGAAGCCCGCCCAGGCAGGCAAAGCGCCCTCGGATCCCACCGCCGGATTGTGATTCCCGCCGGGCACACCTCGCCTCGGCTCGCCCACGCCGCGACTGGGTTCGGCGCCTTTGCCGCGATCGTCGCCTTCGTCGCACCGCTGAGCGCCACCTGGAGCGCCGCCCCCGACCTCGGCCACGCGTGGGTCGTGCCGCTCCTGATGGCCTACCTCTGGTGGGAACGCTGGCACGAACGCCCCGCACTCCTCGCGCGCCCCGGCGTCGGCGCCAGCCTTTGGATTGTCGTCCTCTGCGCCGCTGCACTGCACCTGTTCATCCGCCTTTTCCTCACCCCGTTCCCCCTCTGGCCCGCCGCGCTCCTCGCCTACACACTGCTGCTCGCCGCGCTCGTGTTGCTGTCCGCCTGGCTGCTGAGCGGACGCGCCGGAATCCGCTGGATCGCCGGCCCGCTCGTCCTCGCCGCCGGCGCCCTGCCCGTCCCGAGCGCGATCGAAAACGCCCTCATCATTCCCCTCCGCCAAACTTGGGCGACCCTCGCCGCCGAAATCAGCAACCTCCTCGGCCAACCCGCCCTCGCCTTCGGCACCAGTGTTCGCATCGGCAACGCCTGGGTCGGCGTCGACGAAGCCTGCGGTGGCATCCGCTCGCTCCAAGCCTGCATCCTCGCCGGGCTCTTCTTCGGCGAATGGCTCCGCTTCTCGATTTCGCGTCGGGCCGCCCTTCTCGTCGCGGCCATCGCCGCCGCGCTCGTTGGAAATTTCCTTCGCGTGCTCTTCCTCACCTTCCGCGCCAGCGAAGGTCCCGACGCCCTCGCCGCCGCCCACGACCCCGCCGGCTGGCTCGCCATGAGTTTCAGCCTCATCGCCACCGCCTGGCTCGCGTGTCATTGGAACGGATACAAACTGCCCCGGCAGGCACCGCCGGCAGCGCGCAGCTCCACAGGCTCCCTCTTCCGACCCGCCACCATCTGGATCGCGACCGTCGCCACTATCCTGCTCGTAAACGAAACCGCCACCCGCGTCTGGTATTTATATGGCCAGCGCGAAATCGCTTCGTTGCCCCAATGGACCGCGAGCTTTCCCGAAGAGCATTGGAGCTTCCAACCAGCACCTCTTTCCGACTTCGCCCGTGAAATACTGAATCCTGACATCTACCGTGCGGGGTCTTGGCGCGAATCCGACGATATCCGCGCCTCAGGTTACTACATCGAATGGAACCGAGGCCAGGTAGCCCGCTCGATCCCTTTTCTCCACAACCCCACGATCTGCCTTCCCGCCGCGGGGTGCGAGCTCGTGGGCATGCTGGACCCCATCGAGATCACCACGCCCGCCGGCACAATCCCGTTTCACGTCTACAAATTTCGCCAATCCGGCGAAGAACTTCTCGTAGCATTCACCATTTGGGATCCCTCCCGCGCCCAGCCGCTCGCGCAACCCAACGTCGGCTCTTGGAGATCTTGGTGGCATGCCCAGTGGAATGAGGTGCGCGAGGCCCGCCAGCACCAACCCGCCCAACTTCTGACGGTTGCGGTTCCTTCGGCGCCGACCCAAGCCACTTCCTTGGAGCGGATCATCCCAGACATCCTCCGCTCATTTTCGGAGCCCATGTGAAATCTTCTGGAGAAAGTGCTTGCAAATCACCCTAGTCGACATAGGTAGTTCACCCCAGCCAGCCATGAAACCGCTAACCAAAATCATCTTCGTTGCCGCGATCCTTTTCGCGCTCCTATCCCCCGCCCGTGCCCAGGTTCAAACCTACAACACGCAGCCCTTCTATTCGGGCAGCACGACAACGTTCAGCGCAGGAGTTACCTTGGGGCAGACGTTCACCAACGTCCTCGCCGTCCACTCGATGACGTATAACTTCTTTCTCGGCACCGGGGGCGCAACTTCGGCCGTGAATCTGACAGCGGTGTTCGGCCAGTGGGACAGTGCCTCCGCCTCATTTATCGGCGGAACCACCGTTGACTTTGGCACCATCCCGATTCCGGCCTCCGAAGATTGGACCGAGACGCTGAACGGGGTTTATCCCACCTTCGAGTATAACTTCGACCTCACCAACCCCGACCTCCTAGTCGAGTATCCCTCACTGCTGGATTCGGTGCTGGGCTACGAGACCTCGGCCAGTTCGGTGTATGCGCTGATGCTGACCAATGAAGGCGCTGCTACGAACCTCGCGCTCGGCCAGTCAAACTCGCCCAACGCGTTCACCTTCGGCCAAGCGTATCAGGGTGGCGGGCCGGGCGACTACTTCCGCGACTGGACGTTTTCTCAGATCAACGTCGTCCCCGCCCCTGTCCCCGAAGCCTCCACCGTCGCCGCCCTGCTCGGCGCCGCCTTCATCGCCGGCCTCGTTGGCCTCCGGGTCCGCCAGCGCCGCCAACTCATCGCCCTCCCGGCCGCGCCCGCCGCCGCCTGATTTTCCAGATCCCGCCAGGTTTCATGCTTCAAAAACCCGCGGCTTCGGCCGCGGGTTTTCTTTTGTCGCCCTCTCACGCGTTCATTCGCGTGGATTTGCGTCCATTCGCGGTTCACCCGCTGCCGTTCACTCGTGCCTTGTTTGCATGACCCACTGTTCGCTTCTCTCCTCCTCCCTTCGTTGACCCCCATCTCCCAACCGCCTTCCTCGACCCCATGCCCAAGATCGCCCTCGCTCAAACCGACGCCGAAATCGCCGCCTGCTTCCCCGTCATGGCGCAACTCCGTCCCCATCTCGTCGCCGCCGATTTCGTCCCCCGCGTCCGCCGCATGCAGTCCGAAGGCTTCCGCCTCGCGTATCACGCCGACGAACACGGCACGGTCCGCTGCGTCGCCGGCTACCGCGTCAGGGATCTCCTCTTCTCCGGTCTCACCCTCTACGTCGACGACCTCGTCACCGACACCGCCGCCCGCTCCCAAGGCTTCGGCGATCGCATGCTCGACTGGCTCGTCGCCCGCGCCCGCGAAGCCGGCTGCGCCGAGTTCTCCCTCGACTCCGGCACCCACCGCGTCGACGCCCATCGCTTCTACCTTCGCAAGCGAATGAAAATCTCCGCCTTTCACTTCTCGCTGCCCTTGGTTCGCTAAGCCCCCGACGCGTCAGCCTCTCCCGTCATCCCCTCCGCTTGCGCCTCCGGCAACCGCGCACACGTTTCGCCGTCTAAGGTCACATGAAACGCCTGCCCCTGTTCGTCCTCTCCCTCGCGCTCGCCACGTTTTTCGCCGGCTGCAGCACCTTCGAACGCCGCGCCGAGGAAAAAGCCGCCACCTTCGAAACCCTCTCGCCCGAAGAACGCGAGAAGCTCAAACGCGGCGTCATCGAACTCGGCAACACCCCCGACATGGTCTACATCGCACTCGGCCGCCCGGACCAGACGCGCGAGACCGAAACCGCCGACCAAGGCCGCGAAACCGTCTGGATCTACAACCGCTACCACCAGGAATACGAGGGCAACATCCACACCGGCTACCGGCGCGTCCTCCTCTACGATTCGCAACGCAAACGCTACGTCGTCTTCTACGACCCCGTCTACACCGACGTCTACAGCGAGCACCAGGAGGAGCACATCCGCATCGTTTTCCGCGACGGCAAAGTCGCCCTGGTCGAACAACCGAAATCCCGCGCCTGATTCGCGGTTCACCATCACATTCCACCTCCCACGAAAGCGCGGCACCCTCGCCGCGCTTTTCCATTCCCGACTCGTTCGTTCGCCCGCCGCGATCCCACGTCATCCGCGCACCCCGCCGTTTGCGGTTCGCCGTTTTGATTTTCCGGTAAACTTCCGACTCCACGCTTGCCAAGGATTTTTTGCCGCGCCCCACTTTGGGCGAGCATCTCCACCCGCGTCAGCATGCCCGGCCGCCTCTCTCAACTTCTCGATCCCACCCGCGTTCTGCTGCAGGTGAAAAATACGAAGCGCACGTCCGCGCTCAACGAAGTGGCCCAGCTGCTTTCCTCGCACCCCGCGGTCATCAATTTCGACGGCTTCTACAACGAGCTGCTCGCCCGCGACCGGCTCGACACCACCAGCCTCGGCCACGGCTTCGCCGTCCCCCACGCGCGCACCGATCACGTCCGCGAAATTGTCCTTGCCGTCGGCCGCAGCGACGCCGGCGTGCCCTTCGACTCCGGCGAAACCGTCCGCATGATGTTCATGCTCGGCACGCCCAAGGCCCGCCCCGGCGACTACCTGCAGGTCCTTTCGATTCTCTGCCGCCTCCTCAAGGATCCCGTCAACCGCCAGGCCTTCCTCGCCGCCCCCACGGTCGAGGAATTCATCCGCGTCGTCACCGAGGCCGAAACGAAACTCCTCGCCCCCGCCTGATCCCTCCGCCGCCCGCTTCACCCTGATCCCCCGATGGAGGCGCGGTGCCCGCACCGCGCTCAGCCCGCCCCCCCGCGTTTTCCGCCCATGATCCGCTCTTTCGTCTTCAGTGAAGGCAGGCTCGTGGGCCGCGATCTCGAGCTCGAAGCCCTCCGCCTCGTCGGCGCCGACAAAGGCCTCGTCGTCTGGGTCGACCTCGACAACCCCTCCGACGAAGAAATCAAAGCCATCCTCGAAGGCGTCTTTCAGTTTCACCCGCTCGCCATCGAAGACTGCGTCACCCCCAGCTCCCTCCCGAAAATCGAGGACTACGAAACCCATCTCTTCATCGTCACCCACGCCGTCGAGTTCACCCGCTCCGACAAGTTCTCCAGCACCGAACTCGATCTCTTCCTCGGCAAGGAATACCTCGTCACCTTCCACCGCCAGCCGCTCAAATCCGTCCAGTCCACCATCGACCGCGTCGTCAAAAGCACCGGCGTCGTCGCCCGCGGCCCCGACCGCCTCGCACACACCGTCCTCGATTTCCTCGTCGATAACTACCAGCCCGTCATGGCCGAGCTCGGCGCCGAACTCGAAGAAATCGAGGAGACCGTCCTCGCCAAAACCTCCGGCCCGAAGTTCGTAAACGAAATCCTTCAGGTCCGCAGCGATTTCTCCCGCCTCCGCAGCATCGTCCGCCCGCAACGCGACCTCATCGACCGCATCGCCCGGGGCGACACCAAGCTCATCCGCCCGATCATGCTGCCGTATTTTCGCGACCTCCGCGACAACCTCGCGCGTCTCGAAGACACCGCCATGAGCCATCACGAACGCCTTCTCATGGCGTTCGACATTTACCTCAACAAAGCCGGCTTCGAAGCCAACGAGGGCATCAAGTTCCTCACCGCCATCACCGCCGTCACGATCCCCGTGATGGTCATCGGCACGTGGTATGGCATGAACTTTCACAACATGCCCGAGCTCGACCACGGCTACTGGTTCGCCGTCGGCAGCACCGCCGTGACCACGCTCCTCATGGTCATTTATCTCAAAAAGAAAAAGTGGTTCTGATCGCGACGGCGGCTTTCACCCGCACTCCTCGCGTCCCGTCCCCATTTGCTCCCGCTTCTCTCGCAGCTCCTCCTCTGGCTCGATCGCAGCCCCGTCCACTTCTGGTCGTTCGTCGGCCTCGCTGCGTTCCTCCTCGTCCTCTCCGCTCTCGCCGCCTGCTTCAACCCGCAGTCGCCGCGCCGCTGGAATCGGCCGCTCGTCTTCGCCGCCCTTCTCGCCCTCGCCCTCTTCGCCTTCCGCTGGCCTCTGCTGTTCGACAACCGCGAACTCTCCAACCCGGACGAAAGCCACATGGTCGCCAGCGCCCTCGTCCTCCAATCGGACCCCGTCTTCTGGCGCTCCGTCGACGGCACCACCCACGGCCCGCTCGCCCAGTATCCGCTCGCTCTCCTCGGCGCACTCGGCGCCCGCCTCGACTACACCACCGCCCGCCTCTTCGCGCTCGCGCTCGCCTGGTCCACGCTCGTCTTCACCTGGCTCGCCCTCCGCGTCCGCTTCGGCGACGGCCTCGCCCGCGTCCTCACGCTGCCCGCCGCCGCGCTTCAGATCGTCACGCCGTTCTGGGACTTCGTCCAATACTCCAGCGAACACGTTCCCGCTGCACTCCTCGCCACCGCCACCTGGCTGATCCTCGCTGAAGCGTATCCAAAAATTCGCCACGACCGCGGCTGGCGCTGGGCGCTCGCCGGCGTGCTCCTTGGCGCCGTCCCGTTCGCCAAGCTCCAGGGCGCCCCCCTCGGCGTCTGGCTCGGCGGCTACGGTCTGGTCGTGCTCCTGCTCGATCGTTCCTCCTCCTGGTCTCGGCGCCTCCGCTCCGCCGCTTCGCTCGCCGGCGGCGCCCTCGTCGGGCCGCTCGCCATGCTGACGATGGTCCTCGCCCACGGCCTCTGGCCCGACTTCTGGGCCGCTTACATCGTCAATAATCTTGTCTACGGCCAAAGCTTCGCCGGCGGCTGGACCGACCTTTTCCGCAGCCTCGCCACACTCGTTCAAAGCGCCACCGGCTTCACCCTCTTCGCCTACCCGATGCTGGCGCTGCTCCTCGCCGCGCTCCCGTGGCGCCTTCACCGATGGCCTCGCGCCGAAGGGCGTTTCAACCTCCTCGCTCTCGGCCTCCTCCTCGTAGCCGCCTGGGCCGTCGCAATCCCCGGTCGCAACTACACGCACTACCTCCACTTCACCATCTCCCCGCTTGCACTGGCCACAGGCGCGCTGGTTGGCGGCCTGATCGAATCGCTGCGCGATTTCCCGCCCAAACTCCCTTTCCGCGGCACCCACCTCCTCGCACCCGCCCTCGTCCTGCTCTTCCTCGGCATCACCCTCTCGCCCCAGTTCAGGTTCTGCACCTTCATGGACTACCCGCCAATCGGGCATTACACGCAGACCCGCGGCCAGCTGATCCGCTCCCCCGAGGCCACGCTCCTCGCCGCCCTTACGCGCCCCGACGAACCCATCGCCATCTGGGGCTGGATGCCGCGATTTCTCGTCGAAGCGCAGCGCCAGCACGGAACGCGCGATGCATATACCGCGTTCCAGATTTACGAGTCGCCCGTTCGCGACTTTTATCGTCGCCGTTACCTCGCCGATCTCCACCGCGCCCAACCGCCTTGGTTCCTCGACACCACCGGCCCCGGCAGCTTCGCCTTCGACGACCGCGAGCGTGATGGCCACGAAACGTTTCCCGAACTCGCTACCCTCATCGCGCGCGACTACCGCCTCGCCGCCGAGTCCCGCTCCGCCCGCCTCTACCAGCGCATCGCCGCCCGCGATTAACCTCCGCGCCCACCTGACACTCCGGCATCTGTAACACCTCCGCCGATCGCCCGCTGTGCTCGCCGCCGGCTTGAGCCCGCCCCCGCCGCCGCCATTTTCTCCCGCGTGCGCACCCCCGTCCTTTTTCTCACGCTCCTGTTCTCCCTCGCTTCCGCCGCGCCCGACCCGCGCGCCACGACCGTCGACCGCTTCTTCACCGAAGCCCTCGCCCACGGCCAGGCCTACACCCAACTCCGCGATCTCGTATCCAAACATCCCGGACGCCTCAGCGGCTCGACCGCCCTCGCCGACGCCGTCCTTTGGTCCGAACAACGTCTCGCCGCCCTCTCGCTCGATCGCGTCTATAAACAAGACGTCCTCGTGCCCCACTGGGAGCGCGGCGCCGCCGAATCCATCCAGCTCCTCTCGCCCACCGGCCAACCCACTCCCCTCGCCGCCCTCGCCCTCGGCGGCTCCGGCGCCACGCCACCCACCGGACTCCGCGCCGAAGTCATCGAAGTAAAATCCCTCGACGAACTCGCCGCCCTCGGTCGCGAACCCGTCGCCGGCAAAATCGTCCTCTTCAATCGCCCGCTCGACCCCACCCCGTTTCTTCCGGGGATCGCCTACGGCGGCGCCGGCGACCAACGCAACCGCGGCCCCGCAGCCGCCGCGCGACTCGGCGCCGTCGCCGCCCTCACCCGCTCGCTCACTCACGCGCACGACGACGTTCCTCACACCGGCGTCACCTCGTTCCCACCCGACGTCACCCCGATCCCTGCCGCCGCCCTCTCCACCCTCGCCGCTGATCGCCTCTCCGCCGCCCTCGCCGCCGACCCGCACACGCAGATCGAAATCGCCGTCCACGCCCGCTCCCACGCCGACGCCCCATCGCACAACGTCATCGGCGAAATCCGCGGCACCGAATTTCCCGACGAAATCATCCTCGTCGGCGGCCACCTCGACTCGTGGGACATCACGCCGGGCGCGCACGACGACGGCGCCGGCATCGTTCAATCGATCGAGGTGCTCCGCCTCTTCAAAACCCTCGGTATCCAACCCCGTCACACGCTCCGCTGCGTCCTTTTCACCAACGAGGAAAACGGCCTGCGCGGCGCCACCGCCTACGCCACCGCCGCCCGCGACGCCGGCGAACGCCACCTCTTCGCCATCGAATCCGACGCCGGCGGCTTCGCCCCCAACGGCTTCGAACTCGGCAGCACCCAGGGCGACGCCCACCTCCGCGCCCAACGCTGGCGCCCGCTCCTCGAGCCGTGGGGCCTCTGGCACTTCCGCAAAGGTTCCGCCGGCGCCGACGTCGCCCCGCTCCTCCTCCAAGGCGTGACCGTCGCCCAGATCGTTCCCGATTCGCAGCGCTACCTCGATATTCATCACACCGCCCGCGACGACCTCGATCAGGTCAACCCTCGCGAACTCCACCTCGGCGCCGCCGCCCTCGCCTCCCTCGTCTGGCTCGTCGACACCGAAGGCCTCTGATTGCCCCGCGCGATCCGCGCCGCCTGTTTCCCTCTTGCCAATTCCGACCTCGCTTCGTCCTGTCTCCGCCGGACAGATTCAACCATGGACGAATCGCCCGCCTCCACGCCCGCGCCCTACGAAGGACTGGCTGTCCGTTCAAACGACATCTTCCCGCTCGTGTGCCCGCGCTGTCAGCGCCGCTTCGTGCAGATCCACGACTTCCTGTCCCGCACCACGCCGATCTTTCAATCCTCCGGCCTCATGGAACGCGAAGACCCCGAGACCGGCCTCTTCGTTCTCCTCCTGCGCAACTGCCTCTGCGGCACCTCGCTCGCCCTCCGCTGCCAGGACCGCCGCAATCAGAGCGAAAGCGGACGCCTCCGTCGGGACCGCTTCGGCACGCTCGTGAGCATGCTCGTCGAAGTCGGCGTCGAGTCCGACCGTGCGCAACTCGAGGTCCGCCGCCTGCTCCATTCCACCAAGGTCTGATTCGTGGCGAAATTCTTTCCCGAGCTCTCCCCCGCTCACCAACGCTTCATCGCCGAACAGAAGATTTTCTTCGTCGCCAGCGCCCCCACCTCCGGCCGCGTCAACCTCTCCCCCAAGGGCCTCGACACCTTTCGCATCCTCTCGTCCCGGCGTATTGCCTATCTGGATGCAACCGGCAGCGGCAACGAAACCGCCGCCCATCTCGCTGACAACGGCCGGCTCACCGTCATGTTCTGCGCCTTCGCCGGCGATCCCCTCATTCTTCGCCTCTACGGCCACGGCCGCGCGCTCCACCCCCGCGACCCCGACTGGCAACAACTTCGCCCGCTCTTCGGCGCTCCCCTCCCCGGCGAACGCCAGCTCATCCTCCTCGACATCGAAAGCGTCCAGACCTCCTGCGGCTTCGCCGTGCCGCTGATGACCTACGAACGCGACCGCACGATCCTCACCGACTGGGCCGGGAAAAAATCCCCCGAAGCCCTCGCCGCCTACTGGACCGAAAAAAACCAGCGCAGCATCGACGGCCTGCCCACTGGGCTTCTCGACCCGTAGGCCGCCAGCTCGCTGGCGCTCCGTCTCGCCGCCGGGCCCGGTCCGCCACCGCCGCGCAATCTCCGCCTCATGATCCGCGCCCTCATCTTCGATTTCGACGGTCTCATCGTCGACACCGAATGGCCGCTCATCGAAGCCTACCGCGTCGTCCACCTCGCGCATAGCGTCCCCTTCGACGAAACCCTCTTCATCCGCAGCATCGGCCACGCCGACTACGCCTTCGATCCCTGGCACGGCTTCCTTGTCCGCCATAGCTCGAAGGGCGACGGCGGAAGCCCCCACGCCGACCGCGCCGCCCTCGAGCTCGAACGCCGCGCCCACAAGGACCGCCTGCTCCTCGAGCAACCCGTCCTTCCCGGCGTGATCGCGCTCCTCGACGCCGCTCGCGAAAAAAATCTCCGCCTCGGCCTCGCCTCCAACTCCGAGCACACTTGGGTCGAAACCCACCTCGCCCGCGTCGGCCTGCTCGACCGTTTCGAATTCCTCGCCTGTCGCGGCGATGCTCCGTCACCCAAACCCGAGCCCGACCTCTATAAACTCGTGCTCAACCGCTTCGGCCTCCGCGGCCACGAAGCGATCGCGTTGGAGGATTCCCACACCGGCTGCCTCGCCGCCCAACGCGCCCACCTCCACGTCGTTGCCGTCCCCAACCGCTGCACCGCCCACCACGACCTCTCCCCCGCC
>JAEZAD010000271.1 GCA_023430565.1 Verrucomicrobiota bacterium | reverse complement strand
GGGCGGGCAGAGGCATTCGCGGAGGCGCTGGACAGGGCTGGCGGGTTTTAGCCCGATGGGACATCGGCTCCACCTATGGTCTGAACTGGCGGCGGTAGTCGCGGCCGCGTTCGAGGCGGGAGACGAGTTCGGGGTAGTCGCGGTTGGAGAGGGCGGATTTGAAGGTGTGGAGCTCGTCTTCGAATTCCTTCAGAGCGCGGAGAATTTCGTCGCGATTTTGTTCGAGGATGGTGCGCCAGAGGTTTGGGTCGCTGGCGGCGATGCGGGTGGTGTCGCGGAGGCCGCCGCCGGCGTGGTTGCGCCAGGCGGGGTTTTTGCGCGCGAGAAAAGCGCAAAGCGTCGACGCGAGGATTTGGGGAAGGTGGCTGATGTGCGCGACGATTTCGTCGTGGGCGTCGGGGGAGACGGTGACGGGTTCGCCGCCGAGATCGCGCCAGAAGCGCGCAACGGTTTCGGCGGCGATGGGGTCGGTTTCGGGGAGCGGGGTGACGAAGCAGGTGCGGGACTTGAAGAGATCGGCGGTGCCGTGTTCCCAGCCGGTTTTTTCGGAGCCGGCCATGGGATGCGAGCCGACGAAGTGGGCGCGGCCGGCGAGGGCGGCGTGGCCGAGGCGGGAGATTTCGCCTTTGACGCTGCCGACATCGGTGACGATCGCGCGGGGTGCGACGTGCGGTGCGATTTGGCGGGCGAGGTCGACGATACGGTCGACGGGGGCGGCGATGACGATGAGCGAGGCGTCGCGGACGGCGGCTTCGGGGGTGTCGGCGATGGCGTCGCACCACGGTTGTTCGCGGAGGGCGAGGCGGACTTCGGGGCGGCGGGCCCAAAGCGCGATCGAGCTCGCGATGCCGGTGGCGCGAGCGGCGCGGGCAACGGAGGCGCCGAGGAGGCCGGGAGCGAGGATGGCGAGGGAGGCGGGCATGGGCGACAACGCGGATCGGAGAGCAAAGCGGGGTGGCGGAAGGTGTCGAGTCTGCGGGCGGGAGCTTGGTCGGAACAATTCAATTGAAGCGCGAAGGGCGCGAAGGGACGCGAAGGGAGAAGGGCTGTGCCTTCCATGGGGCGCTGAAATGCGGCGGGCGGGGGGCGCGAGGTGCGGAAGGTGGTGCGGAGGAAGAGGCGCTTGCTGTTTACCGCTTGGCCGAGTCAGGAGCGGCAGTTTAGCGTCGCGAAATCTTGTCCGCTTCCGCGCCTGTCATCGCCTATTTGTTCACGACCTTTCCGAAAGCGACGGAGACTTTTCTCCAACGGGAGATCATCGCGATGCGGGCGCATGGGGTGGAGATGCGGTTGTATTCGTTGTGGGGAGGCGGTGGGAGTTTTCGCGGGGTGCCGGTGCGGCGGTTCAACAAGTGGAGACTGCTGACGCTGATTTGGATGATTCCGTATGAGTCGTGGCGGCGGCCGGAGGTCTTGCGGCAGGTGGTGCACGGGCTGTTCACGCGGCGGGCGCCGTCGTGGCTGAATTTCTGGGAGAACATGCTGGGCGCGGGTTTTGCGTGTTTGTTTGCGCGGGAGTTTCGGCGCGAGCGGCCGACGCTGGTGCATGCGGCGTGGGGTGGGGCCCCAGCGACGGCGGCGTGGTTGTTGTGGCGGCTGGATGGGCATCGGTTCAGCGCGGGGGCGCACGCGTATGATATTTTCGAGCACGGTGGCGACTGGTGGCTGAACGAGAAACTGGAGCATGCGGTGTTCGTGCACACCTCGACGCAGATGGGGCGGTCGGCGCTGGTGGCGCGGGGGCTGCGGGAGGAGCGGGTCGTGTGCATCCGGCGCGGGCTGGAACGGTTGCCGGCGTTGAAGCCATTGCGGGCGGATCGGACGCGGCTGCGATTGGTGTGCATCGCGCGGCTGGTGGAGAAAAAAGGGCTGAGGCACCAGCTGCGGATTTATGCGGCGCTGCGGAAGGCGGGGGTGGAGTTCGAGGCGCGAATCGTGGGCGACGGGCCGTTGCGAGGGGAATTGGAGGCGCTGGCGGGAAAGCTCGAGGTGGCGGGGTCGGTGGCGTTCACGGGCCATCTGGCGCAGCACGACGTGTGGGCGCAATTGACGTGGGCGGACGCGCTGCTGCACACGGGCGTGGTGGCGGCGAGCGGAGATCGCGATGGGCTGCCGAATGTGATTCCGGAAGCGATGGCGATCGGGGCGGTGGTGGTGACGTCGCCGGCGGCGGCGACCACGGAGGCGGTGACGGACGGCGAGACGGGGTGGGTGGTGGACGTGGAAAAACCGGCGGAATGGGTGAAGGCGGTGCGGAGGATTTCGACGGACGATCCGCTGGCGGAGCGAGTTCGCGGCGGCGCGCGGCGGTGGGTGGAGGAGAATTTCGACGCGCATCGGAACGCTGAGCAGTTGCTCGGGCATTTCCGGCGGGCGATGAACGCATGATCTTTTTCGATACGACGAAAACAGGGGCCGTGCGGCATCGTTCGGGGCTGGCGCGGTTGAGCGAGCGGCTGCGGCGGGAGCTGGGGCCGGAAGCGCAGGCGGGGGCGTGGACGGAGGCGCGGGAGAAGCTGGGCGCGCGGGACTGGTTCGTGACGAGCGAGCTGTTTTCGGAGAAGGAGCGGCCGGGGTTTGGCGAGTTCGTGCGGTCGCGGCGGTGTCGGACGGCGGCGATTTTTGCGGATGCGATTCCGATCAAACAGCCGCATATCACATGGCCGCACAGTGTGGCGCGGCATCCGCACTACATGAAGGCGCTGGCGGATTTCGAACGGGTGTGGGCGATCTCGGCGGCGAGCCGTGAGGAGTTGTTGGGCTATTGGCAGTGGCTGGGGCTGGAGCGGCTGCCGGAAGTAGACGTGTTGCCGCTTGGGGCGGATTTCGATGGATCGGGGCGGGTCACGGAGAGGGAGGAGAAGACCGCGGTGGGGAAAGGGCTGCTGTGCGTGGGCATTCTCGAGCCGCGGAAGAATCAGATGTTCCTGTTGGACGTGTGCGAGGAGTTGTGGGGCGGCGGGCTGGCGTTCGAGCTGCACGTGGTGGGGCGGGTGAATCCGCATTTCGGGAAGCCGATCGTGGCGCGGTTGCGGGGAATGGCACGGCGGTATCCGGGATTGCATTACCACGAGGCGGCGGGGGATGCGGTGCTCGCGGGTTTGTATGCGAGTGTGCGGGCGACGGCGTTTCCGACGATTGCGGAAGGCTGTGGGCTGCCGCTGCTGGAATCGTTGTGGCGCGGCGTGCCGTGCGTGTGCAGCGATCTGCCGGTGTTGCGTGAAAATGCGGACGGCGGCGGGTGCGTGTCGGTGGCGGTGAACGACCGCGCGGCGTGGGCGGGGGCGTTGCGGAGTGTGCTGACGGACGATGCGCGGTGGGCGCGCCTGAAAACGGAGGCCGCGGAGCGGGCGTTGCCGACGTGGGCGGGCGCGGCGGAGGTGTTGCGCGCGGGGTTCGAGGCGGCGCGATGACGTTTCGCGGCTTCCGAAACGAACGAGCCCGCCGGGACGGCGAGCTCCACCGGCTATAGCCGTTTGACGGCGTAGGCGACGGCCTCGGCGATTTTTTCGAACTGCTCGTCGGTGTGCATCGCGGAGATCGCGGTGCGGATGAGGTCCTTGCCGGCGGGCACGGCGGGGGCGATGGACATGACGGTGAAGACGCCTTTGTCCATGAGTGCGCGCCAGAACGGATAGACGCGTTCCTTCGAGCCGAGGACGATGGGAACGGCGGGGGTCTCGCTGCCCCAGAGATCGAGGCCGAAGCTTGTCAGCAGCGCGCGATATTTCCGGGTGTTTTCCCAGAGGCGCTCGTGATGCTGCGGCTCGGTTTGCATGACCTCGAGGGCGGCTTCGGCGCAGGCGGCCTGGGCGGGGCTGATCGCGGCGCTGAAGATGGTCTGGCGGGAGTGCGAACGGAGATACTCGATGATGTCCTTCGAGGCGGCGACGAAACCGCCGGTGCTGGCGAGGGATTTCGAAAGGGAGCCGCAGATGATGTCGACGCGGTCGTTGAGGTTGAAGTGATCAACCGTGCCGCGGCCCTGGCGGCCGAGGACGCCGAAACCGTGGGCATCGTCGAGGACGGAGAAGCAGGAGGCTTCGTCGGCGATGTCGATGATTTCGGGAAGGCGGGCGATGTGGCCTTCCATCGAGTAGACGCCCTCGAGGACGAGCATCTTGGGGGCGTCGGTGTTGGTGGCGGCGATGACCGTGCGGAGGTCATCGGGGCTGTTGTGCGAGAAACGTTCGACGGTGGCGAGGGAGAGGCGGATGCCGTCCCACAGGCAGGAGTGAATGTTTTTGTCGGCGTAGATGATGTCGCCCTTCTGGGCGAACGAGGCAACGCTCGAGAGGCAGGAGAGGTAGCCGGCGGAGTGGATGTGGCAGGCTTCGCGGCCGAGGAAGGCGGCGAGTTTTTCCTCGAGGCGGACGTGGTAGGCGCGGGAGCCGTTGGAGGGGCGGGCGCCGGTGGTGCTGGTGCCCCATTTTTGCAACGCGGCGCGGCCAGCCTCGACGACCTTGGGGTGAAAGGAGAGCCCGAGGTAATCGTTGCTGGAGAGCATGATCATCTCGCGGCCGTCGAGGGTCACGGTCGTGCCCTGCTGGGACTCCATCGCGTGGTAATAAGGCGCGTAGCGGAGGCGCATCTTGGTGGCATAATCATCGCGGCAGCGCGCGAGGATGCCTTTTTTTTCTTTGAAGAAAAATGAGAGCGCCATGGAACGGGGGGCGAGGCTAGGTGGCGGCAGGGGGTTGGCAAACTCGAATCCGGGCGGCGATGCGGGGGGCCGAGCGAGTTCGCGGATCGCGAGGTCAGGGGGCGGCGAACCAGCGGACGAGGGCGCGGACGGAGTCGAGGTAGGTGACGGGCTCCTGGCGCGGAATGCGTTGCGTGAGGAAAAGAGCGAACAGGGCGAGGTTCCAGACGACGGCGAGGAGAGCGATGGCGGTGAGAGCGAAGCGGAGCGGTTTTCGCGTGGACGTGGCGGTGAGGAGGGCGGCGAAGCCGAGCATGGCGAAGAGCGTGGGGACTTCGAAGCCGCGGTAGCCGAAGGAAGAACCGAGCCACCAGGTGGGCCAGGCGGCGTTGACGAGGACGATGATGAGGAGCGAGGCGAGCCACGTGAGCCCCTCAAGGCGGGCCCAGCCCCAGACGGCGAATGCGGCGATCGCGGGGAGAAGCAGCGGGTGCCAGTAGAACCAGCCGTGGCGGGGCGAGAAGAGAACTTCCAGCAGGTGGAGCTGCGAGAAATCGACGCGTTCGCCCCCGTAGGTGTAGGCGACCCAGGTGCCGAACAGGATGCGCCAGGCGACGAGTTGAAGGGCGGCGGGAACGAAGGCGCCGGCGAAGAGGGCGGCGATGGAGCGAACGGAGCGGAGGTGAGGCGCGATAACGGCGGCGGGCATCGCGAGGTAGATCAGGGCGACATTACGGGTGACGACGAGCATCGCCGCGGCGAAGCCGAGCAGGGCCCAGACGCGGGCGGGTGCATTGCCGTCGCGGATACGAAGTGCGGACCAGAACGCGACGACGGCCAGGACAAAGACCTGGCTGTGACTCATCGAGAGGCGGGCGGTCTGGTAGTAGATGAGCGGACTCGCGAGCCAGATGACGAGGATGGCGGGGACGGCGGTGGTCGGAAAATAGCGAGCGACGATGCGGCTCGCGAGCCAGAGCCCGGCGGCGGCGTAGAGGAGTTGGCCGAGCCAGACGGCGAGGAGATAGAGGGGTTCGAAGCCGGTGGCGTTTTCCGGACCGAAGACGTGCGCGAGGAGAAAAAAGGGAAGGCTGCCGATGGCCCAGCCGGGCGGGTATTTGTTGATGACGAAACCGGTGTCGGTGCGGGCCGAGAGGGCGTCGTCGCGCACGCCCGCGTGGAGGGTGGTGGCCTGTTCGAGCTGGTTGGTGAAATCGAGGTCGCCGTCGATGACGACGCTCGGGAGCCAGAAGTAGTAGAAGCTGTCGTCCCAGCCCTGGAGCATGGGGCGGCGTTCGGGTCCAAACATGTCCCACGCGGGCCAGGCAACGCCGACGGCGGTGACGGCGACGCAGAGCGCGACGAGGAGCGGGGTCAGTCGCGACGGCGGGGCAGGGTGCGTATCCATGTTTCGAGTTCGCGGGTGTAGTCGGCCCACGACTTGAACGTGCGGGTGCGCGCGGCGGCGGCGAGATGAGCGAGGCGAGAAGGATCTTGGAGGAGCGAATCGATGGCGGGGTCGAGCGAGGCGGCGTCGACGGACTCGAGCGCGACGCAGCCGCCGTGAAGCGAGATTTCGCCGAGGGCGCCGCGGGCGGAGCAGATGCAAGGTTTGCCGCGGGCGAGGCTCTCGATCACCGGGAGGCCGAAGCCCTCGACGATGGAGGGGTAGACGGTGAAGGCGCAGTCGGCGTAGGCTTGCGCGATGGCTTCGTCGGAGGCGGGGCCGTCGTAGCGAAGCGGGCGGCCGGAGGATTGAAGGGATTTGAGGCGGGCGAGGGCGGCGGCGCCGGTTTGGTTGGCGTGGCCGATGAGGTGGAGTTGGAACGTGGCGCCGCGCGACCAGAGGGACTCGCAGGCGTCGAGGAGGGCGAGGTGGTTTTTGCGGCCTTCGAGGGTGCCGACGCAGAGGACGACGGAGGCGGCGTTGCCCGTGGGTTTGTCACTTATTAAGTGACAATTTCCGACGTCCACGCCGAGGGGGAGGGCGAGGACGGGAGGGGGATTCGAGAGGCCGAGCCAACGCCAGTAGGCGAGGAGGGAGTCGCGGGAGTCGGCGGAAATGGCGGCGATGCCGTCGAATTGGAGGAGTTCGCGGAGGTAGGCGGGGAAGCGGGCGACGGTGGCGGGCGGGGTGAACTCGGGGAAGCGGAGGGGGATGGCGTCGAGGAAAAGGGCGACGCGCGGGCCGCGAACGTGGGTGAAGAGATGGGGAAGCTGGCGAGCTTCGGCGGCGCGGAAAAGCTCGGGTTCGATCAAGGAGTCGAACTCGCCGTGGAGGGCGTGATGGGAGCGGCGGCCGAGCGTGCGGCGGAGGCGGCCGCGCCAACGCGCGAAAGCGGGCCAGGTGGCTTTGCGTTTTTTCCCGCCCGAAGTGCGGCTGAGGCTGGCGATTTCCCAGGATTCAAGCGGCCGCCAGGCGCGCAGATAGGGATCGTGCGTCACGGGCTGCGCGTTGGATCCAAGATGCTGATACAAGGCGCGCGCCACACGCTGGATGCCGGTGCGGGCCGGCGTGTGGCTTGTGTGCGAGAGATCGATCAGCAGCATGGACGGGGAAAACCGCGAACGATGGCACTATTCGGGGTTGTCCGGAAGGCGGATGTTGGCGGCGTCGAACAACGAAAAGTCCGGGCCCGAAAACAGCACGGGGTGCCCGGCCCACGGGGATTGCGGAGCGTTTGGGCCGGCGAGAATCGCGATGGGCGCGGAGGAGTGTGCGGGGGCGGCGGGCCGCACGAAAACGTGCAGGTAGCCGCCGGGGCGGTCGGCGTCGGCGGGGAAGACCACGCGGGCGTCGGGCAGGAAGTAAGTCGCCCACATGCTGTGGAAAAAAGCGCTCGGGAATGTGGAGGGTTCGATGCGGACGAGGTCGGAGCGGAGGTGGGCCGTGGCGTAGTCGCGGAGGTGGAGCCAGTCGCGGGTGAGCCGTTTGCGGTGCGATCCCTTGTGCATCTCGAGACCGTGGAACGTCACGCCCAGAGCGAAGACGCCGAGGGCAGCGGCGCTCACGGCGATGGAGAAGATTGAGCGGCGTCGCGGCGAGCCAGGTGGGCGGCTGCGGAGCGAGGCGGCGGTGGCGACGGGGAGAGCGGCGGCGAGGAAGATGGCGGAGAATTGGGCGGATTTTTGCCAACCGTAGCTGAAATCCGCGACGACGGTGTAGAGGAGCAGGATCGCGCCGCCGGACAGCGAGGCGACGGCGCCGAACCGGTCCACCGCGTGGTGAAGCGCGGAGACAAGTGCGGCGATCAGCAAAATGGATACGAGCAGGCCGACCGCGGTGCCGAGGAAGAGCGCGGCGGGAATCGAGAGGGATGCGAGCGCCGGGGGATATTGAAACGGGTGGAGGCGGGCGAAGGTGTCGACCCAATCGATATCGAGCCGGGCGTTGGTGAAGGAGTGGACGAAGCCGTGGAACGCGCGCACGGTGACGGCGGGGTTCAGGGCGGCGCCGGCAAACGTCGCGAGCACGACCGGGACGACGGTGTGGTGGCGTTGAACGGCGGCTCGCGCGAGCAGCAGCGCGCCAGGCAGGGCGATGAACGGCACGAGTTCCGGATAGCTGTGAAGAAGGGCGTGAGCGGAGAGCGCGAGCAGAGCGAGCCAGGGGCCGCGAGACAAAGTCGACGACAAGGCGCGGGCGGTTGAGACGACGACGGCGGCGCCAGCGAGCGCGCCGAGGAGGTTGGGAAGGTTGCCGTTGGCGCGAAAGAAAACGAACAGCGGCTGCAGGGCGAAGAGAGCGAACAGGGCGGCGGGGGTGAGGCGCGTGATCCAGAAGGTTTTCGCGACGAGATAGACGGCGGCGCTCCACGCGGCGAAGAGGGCGGCGGTGGCGGGCAGGTAGATTTCGACGGGATCGCGGGCGGTGAGCGACGCGACGGCGGCGAGAAGGTTTTCCGCGGCGGCGCGGCCCCAGTCGGGCTGCCATCCGGAAAACGCATAGGCGAAGCTCGACCAGGGATGGTCGGCGTCGGGCGCCGGGGTTTCCATGTAGCTGTGGGCTTGCAGCCATTTGGCGCCGGAAATCCAGAAGTAGCCGTCGTGGCTGCCGGTGCCGTCGTAGAACAGGAGATCGGGCTGGCGCAGCTCGGGCGCGGAGATGAAGGCGGGCGAGGCGATGAACAGGATGGCAGCCCACCGGCCGCGGGGCGTGCGGAGCAATGAGGCGACATCGGCGGCGAGTTGTTGGCGCGTGGCGCGTTCGACGAAGGCGAGCGGGATGGGCCAGAGGCAAAGCGCGGAGGCGAGGGGCGAGAGCGGAACGAAAAAGTTGGCGACGCCGAGGTTGAGAAGCAGGAGCGCGAGGCCGGCGAGGATCGCGAAGGCGAGGCGTTCGCCGGCGGTGCCGGAGCGCAGGAAGGCGGCGAGGCGGTAGCCGGCGAGCGCGAGCGACAGGGGGAGCGCGGCGAGAACGGCAAAAGCGACGGGCGAGCTCATGCTACACCGCCGGGATCAAAACGTGGAAATTGCTTCGAGGCGTTGACGGTAGCGCGCACCGATCGCAGCCGGGGAAAAGTGGGTTTCGATATGGTGGCGGGCGGCGGCGCCGAGCGAGGCGGCGAACGGGCGATCGGAGGCGACGCGCTGCATCCATTCCGCGGCGTGGGCGATGTCGGGTTCGGCCCAGAGCTGGCCCTTGCTGTAGGGACCGTGGCTGCGTTCGATCGGCACGAGGCGGCAGCGCACGGGGCAGCCGTTGCGGGTGTTGACGTATTCGGCGGTCGCGGACCAGTCGGTCGAGATGACGGGTTTGCCGAGATACATGCATTCGGCGACGGCGAGGCCGAAGCCTTCGGAGCGGTGGAGGGAGACGAAGCAGTCGCACGCGGCTTCGAGGGCGTAGATGTCGGTGCGGGCGAGGGTGCCGGTGATCAGGACGGTGTCGGGCAGGTCGCGGACAGCGGCCTGGAGGGCGGCGAAGTCGTCGGGATTTTCGGCGGCATTCTGGACCTTGATCACGAGGGCGGCGCCGTGACCGGCGAGGCCGGAGGCGCGGAACGCCTCGATGACGGCGTGCGGGTTTTTGCGGGCCGAGTAGGAGTTGAGGTCGTAGAGGAAAAGAAAGAGGAAGCGGTCGGCGGGGAGCTTGAAGCGCGCGCGGCCGTCGCCGGAGGGGCGTTCGAACGAGATCGCGTGCGGCATCGAAAGCACGGGCAGGGGGGACTTCATCTCGATGGCGGCGCGGGAGAAATCGCTCGGGCACCAGATCTCGTCGAAGTATTCAAAGTTTGGAGTCCACGCGTCGGGAAACTCGGTGAGTTCCCAGGCCCAGTAGCCGATGTTGTATTTGCCGGCGCGGAAGGCTTTGCCGTGATGGTGGTCGATGTCGCGGGCGGCGGGGGCATCGATGTGGACGACGTTGATGCGGTAGGGATTTTTTTCCTGAAGGCGGCTCGCGAAGGTGAGGTCGGTTTGCGGATTCTTGCAGTGCAGCTTGAGCGGCACGAGGGCGGTGGCGATGCCGGCGGCGTCGGCGGCGCGGGCCATGCAGCGGGCGGATTCGCCGACGCCGAGGTCGGCGGTGAGAAAACCGACGATGTTGAGTTCGAGACGCGTGCGGCGGCGGGCGAAGGCGAGGGAGTAGGCGCCGTGACGGCGGGCGAAATCGAAGATGTCCTCACCGTCGGCGGTGGTGAGCGTGGCGATACGGAGCTGGCGGTTCTTGGTCTGGCGGCGGAAGTGTTGGAGCGGGGCGAGGCCGGAGAGGCGGCCGAGCCAGGCGAGGAAGTTGGTGAAACCGACGTCGCCGAGATAAAGGGAAATACGAGGACCGCGGTCGGCGGTTTCGGCGGAAACCGGAAGGCGGATTTCGAAGGGGGCGGGTTCCAGGTCGCGAAGCGTCGCGACGGGGCGCCCGTCGAGGAGGCAGGAGAGCGTGGGCGGAGATTGCTCGAGCGAGCGGGCTTCGGGGTGCGGGCGGAATTCGCCGCGAAGGACGAGTTCGGTGACGCCGGCGCAGGGCGGAAGTTGAAGGAAGCCTTGTTCGCGCAACCAGGCGGAATCGGTGGCGAAGTCGTCGAAGAAAAGACCGCCAAAACGGGGGACGCGCCAGGAGGCGGTGCCGCGGGGCGAAGAAGAGCTGGCCGGAGGCATGCGAAGTGGCGGGAGAGGATTGGGCGCGTGCGGGAGGTTGGGAAGGGTTTTCCGGCGGTCGGAGGGAGCGGTCGCGAGAAGACGGAGCCTATTTCCAAAGGAGAACGAGCCCTTGATCGCGACGCCAAAGGCGGGGAAGAAAGCGGAGCAAGGCGAGGAACAGCCGCCCCAGGAGGTCGGCTCGGGACGATGCGCGGTGATAGGCGGGGCGGTAAAACGTGCGATTGACGTCGAAGGGGCGGGGAAGAACGAGGTGACGTTGAAAGCCGGCGGCGCGGGCGGCGGCGAGAATGAGGCTGGGTGGCATGTCTCTCTCGTGCACACCGTAGGTGCGGACCGCGTTGAGCGAGTCGGGCGAGGTGGAATGGCCGCGGCCGGGCTCGATCGTGATGACGACGCCGCCCGGACGAAGGACGGCATGCGCGGCGCGGAGGGCGGCGAGCTCAGATTCGGCGTGATGGAGCGAGTCGTAGAAAAGGACGGCGTCGAAAGGCTGCGACGCGGTGAACGACTCGTAATCGGCGAGCTCGAAATGGGCGTTGGAAAGATCACGACGCGCGGCGTCGTCGCGGGCGGCGGCGATCGCGTCCGGCGAGATGTCGATACCGGTCACGTCGTAACCGCATTGGGCGAGGCGCACGCTCAACCAACCGGTGCCGCAGCCGACGTCCAGGACGCGTTGCGGAGGCGGAGGGAGAAGCTGAAGGAAGGCGGCAAGATCGGCGAGGTGGATCCCGGCGTGGTGCGGGACGAATGGTTTCCGGCGGGCGTGGGCAAGACCGTCGGTGCCGATGCGCGCGAAGTAGTCGCGTTCGCCCTGCTTGGGATCGGTCATGGCGAGGATTGGATCGGTGTGGCTTCGAGATTCGCGATGGCGAAGCCGATTTGGCGGGCGTCGCCGGCGGAGGCGCGCTGGATGGATCCGTCGAATGTCCAGACGAGGCGGTGAGAGCCGGGCGGTAGGGGGAGTGAGAGAGTGTGGCGCTCGCGCGTTTGCCAGGAGACCGGGTTGCGCCAGACCTCGCGGCCGTCGACGTGGAGCACGAGCTGTCCCGGACTGCCGCTGAAGGCGGCGAACGAAAGGCGGACGGTGGCGGTGTCGTCGAGGACGAACGCGGCGGTGGCGCCATGCTGGGCCCAACGCCACGTGGTGGAGCTGTCGTGTTCGAGCCCGTGCCAGCCGTCGATCGCGGCGACGCGGATCGGGCCGGCGGGGGCGTCGGGGTTCCACGCGGGCAGAATGCGGGCGTCGGCGAAGTCGGGCGGTGCGGGATGCGAAACAGGATTGAGGGCAAACACGGTCACGTGGGGGTGAACGGGCTGAGCGATTTCGGGCGCGCCCGCGTTTCGGAGCGTATCGATCAAATGGGAGTAACCGTCGGGTTGCGCGCGGCGATCGATCCAGAGGGCGCGGAAACCGAGTTGCTCGAGCGTGGAGTGAAGGAGTGGGGCGGGGGCGCGGGCGAGGGCGTCGAGGTAAGTGGCGGCGGGGGTGTCGCGCAGGGCGCCATAGGAGAAGCGCAACGTGGATGAGGTGAGGAAAGGGAGGAATTGAGCGTAGTCTTCCATCTGGCCGATGCGGCCGGCTTCGGGAAACGGAGGTGACGGGATTTGGAAGATGAGGGCGTGGGGGCCGAGTTGTTGTTCGAGGGCGGAGGTGAGTTGGGAGGTTTGACGGAGGGTGTCGGCGTTGGCGCGGAGGAGGGAACGGGCAGGGAGTTGCGGAAGGCTGTCGAGGACGCCGATGGCGGCGATGAGGAGTGCGAGGGCGGTGCGCGCGAGAAAAGGGAAGGCGCGGGTGTGACGCTGGGCGAAGCGGCCGAAGAACCAGAGCGCCCAGACGAGGAGGAAGACACTGTTGCGATTGCTGGCGCGAAAGAGGTCGAAACCGCCGAGGGCGAGGAGCGAGTTGAGTCCGCCGACGGCGGAAAAGAGAAGGGTCCACGCGACGGCGGCGGAAGCGTCGGGAAAGCGAAACCGGCGGGGGCGGGCGAGAGCGCGAACGGCGGACCAAAGAAGGATGGCGAGTCCCAGGATTCCGAATACGCCGAGGTAGTTGATGAAGAACTCGCCGCGGAGCGGAGATTGGGCGAGGTAGGATTGGCCGAGGTGAGCGAATGGAGCGAAACGATGCTCGGACGGAGGGATGACGAGGTCGGCGGGTTTGAGGGCGTAGATTTCCGAGGCGGCGTAGTTGCGGGCGAAGGAGACGCTGGAGTCGTGAGCGGAGAAAAGGTAGGGCGCGTAGTGGAGCAGGAAGCCGATGATGAGGGCGGTGAAGAACAGGCCGGCGGCGTGGAGGCGGGGGCGCTGGCGTTGACGGAGGAGTTGGAGCGCGGCGGAAAGGAGGACGAGTTGGGCGGCGAAAAAGGTGAGGTAGGGATTGGCGGTGGCGAACCAGGCGCCGAGGGTGGCGGCGGCGATGAGCCACGGGCGCGGTCGGGCGACGGGAGCGCCGCGGGCGATCCAGGCGCAGAGAAGCAGGAGCGGCGGGATGGCGAAGGAGAGGGAAAAGGAGAACGTGATGCCCCAGCGAAAATTGTAATTGGCGAAGGCGAACAGGAGCGCGGTGGCGAAGGCCCATTCGAGGCGCCAGCGGAGAAAACGGGCGCAGAGAAAGAAGGAGGCGGCGTTGAGGACGTGGACGAAGGCGAGCGCCAGGTTGATGGCAAGGAAGAGGCCGAAAACGCGGGCGAACGCGCCGAGCAGGGTGAAGACCAGGCGGTCGGAAATCGGGTAGGCGCGCCAGTCGCCGCCGAGCGGCGCGGCGAGACGCGGGAGGTCGGCGTATCCGAGAAGTGGTTGTGTGAGGTCTTCGGCGGCGAGCTGGATGCGCGCGTAGATTTCGAGAGGATCGCCGTGAAGCTGGAGCGGGGTTTGCCAGGCGGCGGGGGTCCAGCGGTTGGTGGCGGCACACCAGATCAGAAAGGTGACGCAGCAGAGGCTGAGCAGCGGAGCGAGCCGGCGGAGACGCATCGAGAGGAAGAGGCGTTTACGCGAGGGAGGCGGGGGAGGCTAGGATTTAGTTGGGCGACGGCGAAGGGCGGAGGGGAAGGAACCGCGAATGGACGCGAATACACGCGAATGAGGACCGGAAGGGGGCGTGTTTCTCCGTGCTCGTGATCTTGCTCGTGCTCACGATCGAGGGGGCGTTGGGCGCTGGGGCGGGAGGAGGAGCAGGAGCACGAGCACGAGCAGGAGCACGAGCAGGAGCACGAGGGGGGGGGCACGAGGGGGGGCAG
>JAEZAD010000237.1 GCA_023430565.1 Verrucomicrobiota bacterium | reverse complement strand
CGCATCGAGGGCCATCGTCGCGGCGTCGAAACCGTCCGCACCGCCACCTTCGCCGCCCGCGACCTCGGCATAAAGATGCTCACCCTCTACGCGTTCTCCGTCGAAAACTGGAAACGCCCCCAGGACGAGGTCGGCGCCCTCATGGGCCTCC
This sequence comes from Verrucomicrobiota bacterium, assembly GCA_023430565.1. Taxonomy (GTDB): domain Bacteria; phylum Verrucomicrobiota; class Verrucomicrobiia; order Opitutales; family Opitutaceae; genus Opitutus. Next base: position 47,191 of record JAEZAD010000237.1, on the reverse strand, counting down.
TCGAGTTCTACCTCAAAAAGGAACTCGAAACCTTCGTCCGCGACCGCGTCCGCCTCCGCACCATCGGCCGCACCCAGGATCTCCCCGCCGGCGTGCAAAAACTCCTCCGCGCCACCATCGAGGAAACGAAGCACTTCACCGACTACACCCTCGTTCTCGCCCTCAACTACGGCGCCCGCACCGAAATCGTCGACGCCGCCCGCGCTTACGCCGCCGCCGTCGCCGCCGGCACCGAAAAACTCAACGACAGTTCCTGGGACACCTTCAGCCGCTACCTTTATACCGCCGAATTCCCCGATCCGGATCTCATCATCCGCACCTCCGGGGAGAAACGCATCAGCAACTTCCTCCTGATGCAGGGCGCCTACGCCGAATACGTCTTTTCCCCGGTTCTCTGGCCCGACTTCACCAAGGCCGACCTCGCCGCCGCCCTCGCCGACTACGCCCGCCGCGAACGCCGCTTCGGACAAACCAGCGAACAGGTTGCCGCCGTCACCAAATAGCCGTTCTCCGCTTCCGGTTCGGAAACCTTCTCTGTTTCCGGAACACTGTGATTCAAGAAGACTGTCATTCTGAGCGAAGCGAAGAATCCACGGTGACATCCGCCAGCAAAGCCACCGCGCGATTACTGCTCCGCACCTTTCGCACCTAGGAGCTCCGTCCGCCCCCTCCCCCATGGCCAAACGCATCCTGAGCACCGTCCTCCTCTGGGCCCTCGTCATCGGCTCGCTCATCATCTTCCGCACCGCCGGCGGCGTCGCCCTCATCACCCTCATCTCCGTTCTCACGCTCCGCGAGTTCTTCAAGCTCATGCGCGGCGCCGGCCTGCCGTCCTTCGACAAATTCGGCATGACCTTCGGCGGCCTCATCACGATCGCGCCCTACCTCGAAACGCTGCCCTTCTTCCACCAGTTCCCGCTCACCATCACCGCCTCCCATATCCTGGCGATCGGCGTCATCGTCTTCTCCATCCGCATCCTCGGCGAACGCGAGCCGCACCACCGCGTCGAAGCCCTCGCCGCCACGCTTTTCGGCCTCGTTTACGTCGCCTTCATGCTGCACTTCCTCGTGCGCATCGTCACGCCGCTCCCGGGCGACACCATCGGCGCCACCGGCCGCCTGCTCCTGTTCGTCTGGCTCGTCGCCGTATCCAAATTCTGCGACGTCGGCGCGCTCCTCTCGGGCCTCGCCTTCGGCAAACACAAGATGTCCCCCGTCATCAGTCCGAAAAAGACCTGGGAAGGTGCCGTCGGCGGCGTGCTCATCTCCATGTGCGTCGGAGCCGTCGTCGCCTGGCTCGCCCGCGATCACTTTCCCGCCCACATGACGCCCTTCGTCGCCGCGCTCATCGCCGCGCCGATCGCGGTCGTCGCCATCGTCTCCGACCTCATCGAATCCGTCATCAAACGCCGCGCCGCCATCAAGGACTCCGGCGGCATCATCCCCGGCATCGGCGGCATGTTCGACGTCAGCGACAGCCTGATCCTCACCGCCCCCTTGGGCTACTTCCTCTTCGGGCTGACGTAAAAATCGTTCTCGTTCTCGTTCTCGTTCTTCGTTCTCTCTCCTGCCCAAACCGAGAAAGAGAAAGAGAACGATTACGAGAACGACGACTCCAGCCCCCGCCGCCCCCAAACGCCTCGTCCTCCTCGGCGCCACCGGCTCCATCGGCGAAAACACCCTCCGCGTCGTCGCCGCCCATCGCGACAAACTTCAACTCGTCGGCATCGCCGCCCGCCAGAATCACGAACGCCTCGCGCAAATCGCGCGCGATTTCCACGTTCCCCACGTCGCCGTCTTCGACGATCGCGCCTACGCCGCCGCGAAATCTTCGCTCTCCGCCTTCCCGCCCGGCACGCAACTCCACGGCGGCCTCTCCGGCCTCGTCGAACTCGCGACCCTCCCCGAAGCCGACATCGTCCTCGTCGCCGTCGTCGGCACCACCGGCCTCGAACCCGCCCTCGCCGCCATCGCCGCCGGCAAGGACCTCGCCCTCGCCTCCAAGGAAATCCTCGTCCTCGCCGGCCAGTTCGTCATGGCCGCCGCCCGCCAGCACCACGTCAAACTCCTCCCCGTCGACAGCGAGCACAACGCCGTCTTCCAGTGCCTCGAAGGCCACCCGCAAGCCGGCGTCCGCCGCATCGTGCTCACCGCCAGCGGCGGCGCTTTCCGCGACTGGCCTCACGAACGCCTCGCCCACGTCACCCCCGCCGACGCCCTCAAACACCCGAACTGGGCGATGGGCCCCAAAATCACCGTCGATTCCGCCACGCTCGCCAACAAGGGCCTCGAACTCATCGAAGCCCAATGGCTCTTCAACCTCCGCCCCGAGCAGTGCACCGCCGTCCTGCACCCGCAAAGCATCGTCCACTGCCTCGTCGAATTCACCGACGGCGCCATGCTCGCCCAGCTCTGCCCGCCGTCGATGACGTTTCCCATTCAACACGCGCTGCTTCACCCCCACCGCGCCCCCGGCGTCGAATCGACGCTCGATTTCACCAAACTCCTCGGCTTGGAATTCCGCCCCGTCGACGAATTCCGCTTCCCCTGCCTCCGCCTCGCCCGCGAAACCATGTCCGCCGGCGGCATCGCCCCCGCGATCTTCAACGCCGCCAACGAGATCGCCGTCGCCGCCTTCCTCGCCTCGCAAATCCCGTTTCTTGCGATTCCCCGCGTGATCGAACACACTCTCGGCAAAATCGCCAACCACACACCCGACTCGCTTCCCGCCGTGCTCGACGCCGACGCCTCCGCGCGCCGCGTTGCCACCGCCGCGCTGAAGCACCTTTCCTGAGATGCTAGAATTCCTCCCTTCGCTCGCGTCCAACGCCTGGGCTTTCTTCCTCGTCGTCCTCTTCTTCGGCGGCTCGATCTTCGTGCACGAGCTCGGCCACTTCCTCGCCGCCCGCCGTCGTGGCGTTCACGTTGAACGCTTCTCCATCGGCTTCGGCCCGCCCATCTTTTCCTGGCGCGGCAAGGACGGCGTCGAATACCGCCTGGCCTGGATCCCTTTCGGCGGCTACGTCCTCCTCCCCCAACTCGCCGACCTCGGCGCCATCGAGGGCGAAAGCAAAACTGATATCTCGAAACTCCCGCCGATTTCCTACGCGACGCGGATGATCGTCTTCGTCGCCGGCGCCGCTTTCAACATCCTCTTCGCCCTCGCGCTCGCCACCATCGTCTGGTTCGTCGGACAACCCACGTTCTCCGCCCTCGCCACCACAAAGATCGGCACCGTCTCCCCCACCGTCACCCTCGCCGACGGCAAGGTCGTCCCCAATCCCGCTGCCGAAGCCGGTTTGCAGGCCGGCGACATCGTCAAGTCCATTGACGGCGACACCGTCGAAGACTTCGAAGACATCATCAACGCCGTCCTCCTCGGCACCCGCCGCACCGACGACGGCCGCCGCGTTTCCGAATTCGTTTTCGAGCGCAACGGCCGCGAACAAACCGCCACCGTTTATCCGCTGCTCCTCGGCGACGACCAGATCCGCGTCTCCGGCGTCGAACCCGCCGACGACCTCACCGCCGACGAAGTCCTCCCCGGCTCCCCCGCCGAAGCCGCCGGCGTCTTCTCCGGCGACCGGATCGTCGCCATCGACGGTCAACCCGTCTACCAGCGCATCGCCGTCAGCGAGCACCTTTCGCAAAACCCCGACCGCCCCACCGAGTTCCTCCTCCAGCGCGGCAACGAGCAAGTCACCCTCCGCATCCAGCCGCGCGCCGAAACCGACGAACGCACCGGCAAACCCGTCGCCCGCATCGGCCTCCGCTACCGCGAACCGATCATCGTCGTCCACCCGACCCCGTGGTCTCAAATCGGCGACGACGTCCGCATGACCTTCCGCACCCTCGGCGCGCTCCTCAGCCCCAGCTCCGACGTCGGCCCCTCCAAACTCAGCGGCCCCATCGGCATCGCCCGCGTGCTCCATCAGCAAGCCCAATGGGATATCCGCCGCGTCCTCTGGTTCACCATTCTCGTCAACGTCAACCTCGCCATCTTCAACCTCCTGCCCATCCCCGTTCTCGACGGTGGCCAGATGCTCTTCGCCACGATCAACCGTTTCCGCCGCCGCGCCCTGCCGCCGAATTTCATCATGGCCACGCAGAGCGCGTTCTTCGTGATCCTCTTCTCGCTCATCATCTACGTGAGCTTCTTCGACGTCCGCCGCTGGGCCCGCGACATCGAAGCCGACCGCACCGAGCAAAAGTAACTGTAGGAGCGGCTTTACGCCGCGACCCCGCCCCACGCTTGCCCCTCCCGCCGCACGCCCTACCGTGCGGCTCTTTCATTTTCAGCGTTTCAGCCTTTCAGCGTTTCAGCGTTTTGCCTTCGCCATGTCCTACTGCGCCTCCCGCCTCCAAACCATTCGCCGCCCGACCCTCGAAGTGAAGGTCGGCTCCGTTGGCGTCGGCGGCGAAAATCCCCTTCGCCTCCAGTCGATGACGACGAGCGACACCCAGGACATCGCCGCGACCGTCAAGCAATCCATCGCCCTCGCCGAAGTCGGTTGCGAAATCGTCCGCATCACCGCCCCCAACGTCGCCGCCGCCCAAGCCCTCCGCGAAATCCGCGCCCGGTTCACCGCCGCCGGCTTCGGCCACATCCCGCTCGTCGCCGACATCCATTTTCTTCCGTCCGCCGCGATGGAAGCCGTCGAACACGTCGAAAAAGTTCGCGTCAACCCCGGCAACTACGCCGACAAAAAGAAATTCGCCGTCCGCGAGTATTCGGATTCCGACTACGACCGCGAGCTCCAGCGCCTCCACGATTCCTTTTCTCCCCTCGTCCTGCGCGCAAAGGAGCTCGGCCGCGCGATTCGCATCGGCACCAATCACGGCTCGCTCAGCGATCGCATCATGAACCGCTACGGCGACACCCCTCTCGGCATGGTCGAGAGCGCCCTCGAGTTTCTCCGCATCGCCGAAGCGCACTCGTTCAACCAGATCATCCTCTCGATGAAGGCCTCGAATCCGAAAGTGATGATCCAGGCCTACCGCCTCTTGGTGGAGCGCATGCAGCAGGAAAACATGCACTACCCCCTCCACCTCGGCGTCACCGAAGCGGGCGACGGCGAAGACGGCCGCATCAAATCCGCCATCGGCATCGGCTCCCTCCTCCTCGACGGCCTCGGCGACACCATCCGCGTCTCGCTCACCGAAGACAGCGTCTACGAAATCCCCGTCGCCCGCGCCCTCGCCGACAAGGCAATGAGCCTCTGGCAGTCCCCCAGCTCTCAACCCTCAACCCTCAACTCTCAACTTCGCGCCGACTCCATCGATCCTTTCCATTTCAACCGACGCGAAACCAGCCCCATCACCCTCGCGCCCAATCTCACCACCGGCCCCGAGCAACCGCCGCGCGTGATCGCCCGCGTCGCCTCCGTCGCAGAGCTTTCGAATCTCGAATCAAAAATTTCGAAATCCCTCGCCGACACGCCCCTCGAGGGCGTTCTCGTCCCAGCCTCCGATTCCGCCGATCTCGCCGAGCTCGTCGACATCGTCGCCCGGCCTCCCGCAGGGATTTCCTTCGTCGCCGTCGAAGCCGATCCGTCGATCGCCACCGACCTCCTCCGTCCCCTCCTGCTCCTCAGCGAAAATCCCTTCCTGCTCGTCCGCCGCTTCACCGCCGGCGAAGACGACACCCTCCGCACCCTCGCCGCCTGGACCCGCGACTACGAACACACCCTCGCGATCGCTACCACCCCCGAAGACCTCGCCGCCCTCGCCTCCACGCTCCGCTCTCTGGGCGACGACCGCCTCGTCTTCACGCTCAGCGCTGACTCCCCTCTCAACTCTCAACTCTCAACTCTCAACTCTCCGGCCCACTCCGTGGGCCGCTACCGCGCCCTCGCCGAATCCCTCCGCGCCGTCGGCTCGCGCGCTCCGCTCTGGATTCGCAACACCCCCGCCACCGCCATCCGCGGCGACAACACCTTCCTCTCGAAACTCCTCGAAGCGAGCATCCTCACCGGCTCGCTCCTCTGCGACGGACTCGGTGACCTCGTCAGCATCGAAACCGAGTCCGACCCCGTCCGCGCCACCAAGCTCGCCTACAACGTCCTCCAAGGCGCCGGCGCCCGCATCTCCAAAACCGAATTCGTCGCCTGCCCCTCGTGCGGTCGCACCCTCTTCGATCTTCAATCGACGACCCAGCGCATCCGCGCCCAGACCGGCCACCTCAAAGGCGTCAAACTCGCCATCATGGGCTGCATCGTAAACGGCCCCGGCGAAATGGCCGACGCCGACTTCGGCTACGTCGGCGGCGCCCCCGGCAAGATCAACCTCTACGTCGGCAAACAGTGCGTCCAATACAACATCCCCCAGGCCGAAGCCGACGCCCGCCTCATCGCCCTCATCAAGGAACACGGCAAGTGGGTCGACCCCGCGCCCGTCGCCCCGTAGCCCCGAGCGTCAGCGAGCAGCCCTCGTAGGCCGCACGTTCGCGGCCGCTCTCTTGCGGCCCTTGGAGCTTGGAATTTAAAGCTTCCCTGGAGCTTGGAGCTTGGTCCTTGGAGCTTCACCTCGCGCTTCGCGCGAGGTGACCGTATCCATTTTTCCACACGTCCGTCACCCCATCGTCACCTCCCCGTCACCCGCCAACCGGCTTCACAAGCCACCCCTGCGGTGACGTAGTTTCACCCCGACTACAGGGGTTTTTCCCCACTCCCCGCCGCGCCGATTTGCGCCCGGCGAAGCAACACAAAAGTGGCGAAAAGTTATGCCCCGTTCCGTTGTGAACAACTTGGGAGAAAGATGACCTTGAAATGACTTTTTGCTTCGCAGTTACTCCGCGCCCGGTCAGTTTTTTGGAACGGTCCGGCTGTTCTTTTTAGCCCCACATCAGCTCGCCTTCCTACCCCGGCGGAAATCCAGACTCAATCTCTGGCCATCAATACGTTACATCATTCTCATTCTGGTTGGTTTTTCCCGATGGTCCGACTCCCCATTTCCCAGCCGCCGCCACCAGAAGGACGTTGATACGGGTGCTAAATTCAGTCGTCCCCCGCCCTGTGTGAATAATTCCGTCCTTTCGCCTGCTCATGCCCTCTCTGTCCCTGTCGCCCAGCCTGTGGGAAACCGTCAAATGCGACTTCAAGGAGCTCTTCCCTGAGGACGTATTCCAGATGTGGTTCGAGCCCATGGTGTGCCTCGAATCCACCGAGGATTCGATCGCGCTGGGCGTCCCCAACGATTTCGCGGCGATCTGGATTCACGACAATTACCTCGACCTGATCACGCAACGCCTGCGCCTCACCGCCGGCCGCATGGTCAACGTCACCCTCAAGAAAACCGACGCCACCCGCCCGGCCCCGCCCCACGCCGCCCCGCGCGCCCCCGCGATCGACGCCGCCCATCGCGCCCGCACCCAGGTCCGCCGCACCCGCTACGACGACCGCAGCCCCAACGGCCACTCGCTCAACGCTCGTAACACCTTCGAAACCTTCGTCGTCGGCTCCAACAACCAGATGGCCCACGCCGCCGCCCTCGCCGTCGCCCAAGCACCCGCCCAAGCCTACAATCCCCTCTTCATCTACGGCGACACCGGCCTCGGCAAAACCCACCTGATGCACGCCATCGGGCACGCCATCCTCCGCAACAACCCCGACGCCCGCGTCGCCTATCTCTCCACCGAAAAATTCACGAACGAGTTCATCCAGGCCCTCCAGGAAAACTCGCTCACCAAATTCCGCCAGCGCTACCGCCACGTCGACGTCCTCCTAATCGACGACGTCCAGTTCCTCGCCGGCAAGGAGCGCATCCAGGAAGAGTTCTTCCACACCTTCAACGACCTCTTCGAATCCGGTAAACAGGTCGTCCTCTCCTCCGACCGCCGCGCCTCCGAAATCCAGAAACTCGAGTCCCGCCTCGTCTCCCGCTTCGAATGGGGCCTCCCCGCCGACATCCAGGCGCCCGATTTCGAAACCCGCCTCGCCATCCTCCGCAGCAAGGCCCAAAGCCTGAAGTTCGACATCCCGCCCGCCGTCCTGACCTTCATCGCCCAAAACATCTCGAAAAACATCCGCCGCCTCGAGGGCGCCCTCATCAAAGTCGCCAGCTACTCCGCCCTCACCAACAAGCCCCTCGATCTCTCCACCGCCGAGATGCTCCTCCAGGACGTCTTGATGGAGCAGGCGCAGAACATCCTCACGATCGAAACGATCCAGAAACGCGTGGCCGATCACTTCCAGATCCGCCACAGCGACATGACCTCCAAGCGGCGCCCCAACAACATCGCCATCCCCCGCCAGATCGCGATGTATCTCGCCCGCACGCTCACCAAGCACTCGCTCCAGGAAATCGGCGACGCCTTCGGCGGCCGCGACCACGGCACCGTCATTCACGCCTGCAAAGCCGTCGACAACATGATGGAGCAGGACTCCACGACCCGCAGCAGCGTCGAGTTCCTCAAAACCCAGCTTTCCAAGTGACCCGCGCCTGACCGCGCTGACACCAAGTAGGGCGGGCCTTCAGGCCCGCCCTTTTTTCTTCGTAGGTGGCGCGCTCGCCGTGCCACCGTCGACGTAAAACGTAGGCCGCGAGCTCGCGCGCGCTTCACACCACTGGCATTTCCCCATTCTTGCTCTAGACTCTCAGCTCTCAGCCTTTACCCACTCTCATCTCTCAACCCTCAGCTCTCAACTTCGCTCCATGTCCCTCACGCCCGAACAGCAACAAGCCGTCTCCAGCTGGGTCGCCGCCGGCGACAACCTCTCGGCCATCCAGAAAAAGCTTCACGACGAGTTTCAGGTCTCCATGACCTACCGCGACGTCCGCTTCCTCGTGGACGACCTCAATCTCGCCCTCAAAGACCCCGCCCCCAAAGTCGACACCTCCGACGTCTCCAAATCCCCACCCGCCGCCTCCCCCGGAGGCGCGGCGCTCCCACCGCGCAACGCTCCCGCCGACAAAAAAGGCTTCCTCGACAAAGCCAAAGAAAAGCTCGGCCTCGCCAAAGACGAGCCGTCCGAAAACCCCGACGACCCCGCCTACGCCGACGAATCCTTCGACGACGAAGACGCCCTCCCGCCCGCCGGCGCCGGCAACGTCTCCGTTGCCGTCGACAAGGTCACTCTCATCCCCGGCGCCGTCGCCAGCGGCACCGTCACCTTCAGCGACGGCGTCACTGGCAAATGGATCATCGACCAATACGGCCGCCCCGGCTTCACCGAAATCAGCCAACCCGGCTACCGCCCCAGCGCCGCCGACGGCCAGTCCTTCATGCAGGAGCTCAGCCGCGCCCTCCAACAACGCGGCTACTGATCGCTGCAGCACTTCCCCAGGCCGAGGCGCGGTGCTTCACCGCGCCTTTTCTATACCACCCGCCCGACCGTCCGAATTCGCCGATCGCAAACGGCCGCGACAAACACGCCGAGCATTCTCCGCAAGCTGCCCCTCTCTCCTCTTCCTCCGCGTCCTTGGCGCCCCTTCGCGTCTTTGCGCTTCCCTTCACCCGCTCCCAACCATCCGCAAAAACTCCGCCTCGTCGATCACCGTCACCCCCAGCGCCTTCGCCTTCTCCAGCTTCGACCCCGCCTCCTCGCCCGCCAGCACATAGCTCGTCTTCTTGCTCACGCTCCCGCTCACCTTCCCGCCCGCCGCGAGAATCTTCTGCTCCGCCTCGTCCCGCTTCAGCGTCGGTAATGTTCCCGTCAATACAAACGTCCTCCCCGTGAACGCCCCCGCCGTCATCACCGTCCCCTGCGGCTCGATCCCGAGCGCCGCCAACTTCGCCAACAAACGCTTCCCCGGCTCGCTCGCAAAAAACGTCAGCACACTCGCCGCCACCGCCGGCCCCAGCTCCGACGGCACGCCCGCCAGCACGCCGCCACTCAACGCCGCGAGTTCCGCGTCGATCTCCACGCGCCGCGCCTTCCGCCGCTCCTTCTCCGCCTCATCCTTCGCCGGGTTCTTTTTCGAGTTCGGACTCTCCCGCTCCTTCTCGTCCTCCAGCTCCGCCCGCCGCAGCACCGCCTTCAACAACTCCGACTCCTTCAATTCCGCGAAATTCCGATGCCGCCGCCCGAGTTCCCGCGCCGTCGTCTCGCCGACGTCCGGCACGCTCAACGCATACAGCCATTTCTCCAGCGGCAACGCCCGCGCCGCCTCCCGCGCCGCGACGACTTTCGTCGCGTTCTTTTCCCCAAACACCCGCGGCTCCTCCGTCGTCCCGAGGTTCAACGTCGCCAGCGTCTCCAAATTCACGTCGTAAAGATCCGGCGGATCCTTGACCAAATCCAACTCCACCAACTTCGACGCCACGATGTCGCCCACGCCGTCGATCGCCAGCGCCCGCCGGCTGCAGAAAAACACCAGCCGTCCCACGCGCTGCGCCCGGCAATCGTAATTCTGACACTTCCACGCCGCACCCACTCCACTCTCGGTATCCACCTCCACCTTCGCAATCCGCCCGCCGCACACCGGACATTTCCCGCCCACCGCCGCGAACAAATCGAACTCCTTCGCGCCCGCCGTCCGCTCCTCCGGGAACGATCGCAGCACCGCCGGAATCACCTCACCCGCCCGCTCGATCTCCACGAGATCGCCCACGCGAATATCCTTCTCCCGAATCTCGTTCTCGTTGTGCAACGTCGCCCGCGCGATCGTGCTCATCGACAAAAACACCGGCTCCAACTCCGCCACCGGGCTCAGGATTCCCGTCTTCCCCACCTGAATCGTGATCGCCTTCAACCGCGTCCGCGCCGTGTCCGGTTTGTATTTATAAGCGATCGCCCACCGCGGTGATTTGTCCGTCGAGCCCACGATCCGCTGCTGCTCGAACTCGTCCAACTTCACCACCGCGCCATCCGTGCCATACGCGAAGGTCCGCCGCATCGCATCCAATTCGCCGATCGCCGCCCAAGCCTCGTCGATTCCGCGCACCCGCCAATATTTCTCCACCACCGGCAATCCCCAGGCCTTCAGCTTCGCCTGCAACTCCGTCTGCGATCCCACCATCGCCGGCTCACAATACCCCAGACTATAAAGCACGATCGAAAGCTTCCGCCGCGCCACTTCCGCCGGATCGAGCTGCTTGATCGTTCCCGCCGCCGTGTTGCGCGGATTCGCATACAGCTCCTCGCCCGCCGCCGCTCGCTCCGCGTTGATCCGCTCGAACTCCGCCTGCGTCAGATAAATTTCCCCGCGAATCTCCACGACCTTCGGCGCCGCTCCCTTCAACACCCGCGGCAACGCCTCAATCGTCAGCACGTTCACCGTCACGTCGTCGCCCCGATCCCCGCGCCCGCGCGTCACCGCGCGCACGAGCCGCCCGTCCTCATACGTCAAACTCACCGCCAGCCCGTCGATCTTCGGCTCCACCGTGTAGCCAAGATCCTCCGCTTCCAGCAACCGCGCCATCCGCGCATGAAACGCCCGCAGCTCCGCCTCGTTGTAGGTGTTGTCCAGACTCAGCATCTTCTGCCGGTGCTCGACTTCCTTGAAACCGCGCACGCGATCGTCGCCGATTTTCTGCGTCGGCGAATCCTTCGCCGCAAATTCCGGATGCCGCTTCTCCAGATCCGCCAGCTCCTGCTTCAGCAGGTCGTAGTCGAAATCCGTGATCTCCGGCTTCGCCTTCCGGTAATACAGCTCGTCGTGCCGCGCGACCTGCGCGCGAAGTTCCGCAATCCGTTTCTGCGCTTTAGCGGCGTCCATCCGCGGCGATTACGCACGCCGCCGAATCGATTTCAACGCACCGTTTGCGAAACGCTCCCACCACCTTCGCCTCCAACAACCGCCGGTATCCATTCCACTCCGCATACAACACCGTCGCCACCACCGCCCCGAGCGTGTCCGCGACCCAATCCCACACATCCATCGAACGCCCCGGCGTGAAATGCTGGTGCAGCTCATCCGTCACGCCAAACACCGACACGATCACGATCGCCGCATACATCCCCAGGGGACGCGTCCGCGCCACCGCCTCGATCCGGGCCACCAGCGTCGCCATCAGCCCAAACAGCGCGAAATGCACCAGCTTGTCGCTCCCATCGAACGTCTCAGGCAAACCCTCGACCGAGCGCCCCGAACACCACGTGATCGCCACCGCCAGCGCCACCGGCCAGACCACCCGCCTCCGATCCGACTGCTGCTCTGTAGAAATCATTCGCGAGAAACCCATCCCCCCTCTGCCACGCTGAAGCCGCGGCCTATGACCGCCGAGGGTTGAAACTGGTCGGGCTGGTGAGATTCGAACTCACGACCTCTTGCACCCCATGCAAGCGCGCTACCAGGCTACGCTACAGCCCGAACAAGAGAACGGTCACAAAGCGATACCCCGCCGACCGACGCAAGAGTTTTTCTGCCCTTTGCCAGCAGGGCTTTCATAGAGCTCCGACCCAGAGAATACGAAGCACCGTTTTTGCGCTGCCGCCTGCTTGCAGAGCCTCCGTGCCCTCTCGCGGCTGCGCTCTGTGCCCTCTGTGTTCCTGATCGAACGCCACGCCGCTGCTTTCACGCCGCGTATCTTCCCATTTCCGGGAATCCCTCCTCCCACCCGCGAAAGAATTCTCTCGCCAATCCGGCGCCCCAAAAACCGATAAAAAATTTTACCCGCTCAACAACCGGCACTTACAACGTATCCATTTCGTTGGCACGCGCGCTGCAATCAGGAGGGCACAACTCCCAATCCCTCCAATGAAAACCACCATCAAAGTCATCGCCCTCCTCATCGCCGCCGGTTATCCGTGCGTGGCCCTCGCCGAATTCGCCGGCGCCTCCATTCCTTCCGCCCTCAACGCCGAAAACGCGCTTTGCGTCTTCACCGCCACGCTCGCCGTTCTTCTCATGATCGGCGATTACTCGCGGGGCCGGATCGCGCACACCGCGTCGAGCTATTCCCGCACGCCATTCCGCAAGCGCGAATCCCACCGGCTCGCCGCTTGACTCCCCTCCCTCCGGCTTCGTCACTCGCTTCCATGACCCCAGCGGAATCCCCGCGCCTCCTCGTTGCCGACGACCAGCCCGACGTCCTCGAGGCCCTGCGCATCCTCCTCAAATCCGAAGGCTACCAGATCGAAACCGCCAAGTCCCCAGCCGCCGTCGTCAAGGCGGTCGAGGCCCGCGATTTCGGTCTGGTGCTCATGGACCTCAACTACGCCCGCGACACCACCTCCGGCCAGGAAGGCCTCGACCTTCTCACCAAACTATCCGCGATCGATTCCTCGCTTCCCGTCGTCGTCATGACCGCCTGGGCCAGCGTCGACGTCGCGGTCGAAGCCATGCGCCGCGGCGCGCGCGACTTCGTCACCAAGCCCTGGGACAACCCCCGCCTCCTCGCGATCGTCAAAAACCAGATCGCCCTCGGCAGCGCCGTCCGCGCCTACTCCCGCCTCCAACAGGAAAACCAGCTCCTCCGCGGCAAGGGCGGCCCCACGCTCATCGCCCAATCCGCCGCGATGCGCCCCGTTCTCGACGTCATCGCCCGCGTCGGCCCGTCCGACGCCAACGTCCTCATCACCGGCGAAAACGGCACCGGCAAAGGCGTCGTTGCCCAGGCTCTTCACGCCGTCTCCGTCCGCGCCGCGAAACCCTTCATCTCCGTCAACATGGGCGGCCTCCCCGAGGGCGTGTTCGAAAGCGAACTCTTCGGCCACGTCCGCGGCGCCTTCACCGACGCCAAATCCGACCGCGCCGGCCGCTTCGAACTCGCCGACGGCGGCACGCTGTTCATGGACGAAATCGGCAACATTCCCATGAGCCAGCAGGCGAAGCTCCTCCGCACGATCGAAACCGGCGAGTTCGAACGCGTCGGATCCTCCCGCACCTACCGCGCCAGCGTCCGCCTCGTCTCCGCCACCAACTCCGACCTCCCCGCCGAAGTCGCCGCCGGCAAATTCCGCCAGGACCTTCTCTTCCGCCTCAACACGATTCACATCCACCTCCCGCCGCTCCGCGAGCGCCGCGAAGACATCGAGCTCCTCGCGCAGCACTTCTTGAAACAGCACGTCGAACGCTATCGAAAACCCATCACCGGTTTCGACGAATCCGCGATTCAGGCCATGCGCGATCACCACTGGCCCGGCAACGTCCGCGAGCTCGACCACGCCGTCGAACGCGGCGTCCTCATGTCCCAGGCCAAAGTCATCCGCGCCCCCGATCTCGGCCTCACCGTCGCCCACGACGCCACCCCGCGCCTCGAGGAAATGAGCATCGAGGAGGTCGAAGCCTTTCTCATAAAAAAAACCCTCGCCCGCTGCGACGGCAATGCCCGCCGCGCCGCCGAAGAACTCGGCCTCTCCCGCAGCGCCTTCTACCGCCGCTTGGAAAAATACGGGTTGTAGCGATCAGCGTTCAGCAGTCAGCGTTCAGCTGCTGAGCATGAAGGACTACCGCTCACTCGACGTCTGGGAACGCAGCCACAGATTCACCTTGGCCATCTACGCCGCAACGAAGTCCTTCCCCAAAGAGGAACTCTTCGGCCTCACCAGCCAGCTCCGCCGCGCCGCATCATCAATCCCCGCGAACCTCGCCGAAGGTTGCGGTCGGGACAGCGACGCCGACCTCAAGCGTTTCGTCGATGTCGCTCATGCTTCAGCCAGCGAATCGGAATATCACCTTCTTTTGGCTGCAGATCTCGGCCTGCTGCCATCTGCGACCCATGCGGAACTCGCCGACGAAATCGCTCAAATCAAACGCATGCTCGGCGCATTCTCTCGGAAGCTGAAAGCTGACCGCTGATCGCTGACCGCTCATGAAGCGCCTCTCCCACGAACAAGCCGTCTTCTTCCAGTGCCTCGCCGGCGCACTCCCCGCCGTGCTCGTCGCGATGTGGTTCCTCTGGCTCGGCTCCGACGCCACGCCGAAAGTCCAATGGACCCTCTCGCTCCTCATCGTCGGCTGCTGGGTGGGCTTTGCCGCCGCCGTCCAGACGCGCGTCGTCCGCCCGCTGCAAACCATGGCGAACCTCCTCTCCGCCCTCCGCGAAGGCGACTTCTCCGTCCGCGCCCGCGGCGCCCGCCGCGACGAACCGCTCGGCGACGTGATGTCCGAAATCAACACGCTCTCGCGCACCCTGCAGGAACAACGCCTCAGCGCCCTCGAAGCCACCGCGCTCCTCCGCACCGTCATGGAGGAAATCGAAGTCGCCATCTTCGCCTTCGACGCCGACGCCAAACTCCGCCTCGCCAACCACACCGGCCAGCTCCTCCTCAAAAAACCCGCCGAACGCATCCTCGGCCGCGACGCCGCCGAACTCGGCCTCGCCGACTGCCTCACCGGCGAACCCGCCCGACTCCTCAACATCACGTTCGCCGGCGGCACCGGCCGGTGGGGCATGCGCCGCAGCGCCTTTCGCGAAGGCGGCCGACCTCACCAACTCATCGTCATCGCCGACCTCAGCCAGACCCTCCGCGAGGAAGAACTCCGCGCCTGGCAAAAACTCGTGCGCGTCCTCGGCCACGAACTCAACAACTCCCTCGCCCCGATCAAATCCATCGCCGGCAGCCTCGGCAGCATCCTCAAACGCGAGCAACGCGCACCCGACTGGGAAGACGACATGCGCTCCGGCCTCGACATCATCGCCTCGCGCGCCGATGGCCTCAGTCGCTTCATGCAAGCCTACGCGCGCCTCGCCCGCCTGCCCGCGCCCAACCGCTCGCCCTGCGAAGTCAAACCGCTCATCCACCGCGTCGTCGCCCTCGAGACCCGCCGCCCCGTCGCCATCCTCGGCGGCCCCGAGGTCACTTTTTCCTGCGATGGCGCCCAAATCGAACAGGTGCTCATCAACCTCCTCAAAAACGCCGTCGAGGCCGTGCTCGACCCTTCCGCCGCCAGTGAACCCGAGCCGCCCGGCGTTCGCGTGCGCTGGCAAAAAAACGGCAACCGGCTCGCCATCGAAGTCGAAGACGACGGCCCCGGCATCGCCAACTCCGGCAATCTCTTCGTTCCCTTTTTCACCACCAAGCCCGAAGGCTCCGGCATCGGCTTGGTTCTTTGCCGCCAGATCGCCGAAAACCACGGCGGCTCGCTCACCCTCGAAAACCGTCCCGATCACGAACACGGCAGCCTCGCTCGCCTCCGCCTGCCCGTGTAGCGACCGCGCCCCCCGGAGTGGAAAGCCTCAGCTTTTCGCTTGGGCCTGCGCCCCCGCCTTCCCCCATCATCCCCCACCGTGGTTCTTCCGGGGGCTCGCGTAGTAGCTTTCTTCGCGTCCCACCGTTGCTTATCCTTCTGCAGTTCATTCTCCTTGCTGCTGCGCCGCCCCAGCCCGGGCGGCTTTTTGTTTATGCTCATCGAACCGCCCGCGTCCTCCGCCCTCAAGATGCGCCGCGCGCTCGGTCGCCTGCGCCGCTCCGCCGCAGTGGAAAACACCGCCAACTTCTTCGGTCTCTACCGCCGTCGCGCCCACCAACGTCTCCACCACCGCTTCGTCCGCGGCACCTGGCTGCACACCGCCGACTACCTCGCCGCCCAGCGTCTCCGCGGCCACTCTCACGCCGGCGCAGACTCCGGTGGCCGCACCCTCGTGCCGCCACCGACGTTCCTGCTTCCTCCTCCCGTCACTCCCCCAGGGGGCGGCATCCTCGTCACACGTCGTCCCGCCGGCATCACCGAGCTCGTCCGCCCCTGGGTCGTCGGTCACAGCGGTGCCGTCATCGGCCGCGATCGCCAGCTCCTCTGGGATCTCTCCTACGAATGGCCCGGGCGGCCCCAGTCGCACACCACCTATCAGCTCGCGCAACTCGAGGCCCCTCCGCTGCCCGGAATCACGCTCACGCTCGCCGCGATGGCGGCGGAAAAAAACTACTTTCATTTCCTCCTCAACAGCCTCGCGCGCCTCGCCTACCTCGCTCACCTCCCCCCGCACCTCGCGCCCGACCGCTACCTGATCAGCGGCGCCGTCACCCCTTCGGTCCTCGACGTTCTCACCCTCCTCGGCATCCCGCGCGATCGCGTCATCGGCACAGCCGACTATCCCGCGTTCCGGCCCGAACTCCTGATCGCTCCGCCGTTGATCCATCATCCGTTCGTCGTGCCCGCACACGTCTGCGATTTCCTGCACGACGCCATCGTCGGCCATCGGCCGCCGCCCACCCGACGCCGCCGGCTCTTCATCGACCGCTCTGACGCCCGCCACCGCCGCATCGTCAACGTCGACGCACTTCGCTCCACTTTGGAAGCGTTCGACCTCGAGCTGATTCAATTAACCGGCCGCAGCGTCGCCCACCAGGCGGCCTTGTTCCACGACGCCTCGCTCGTCGTCGCCAACCACGGCGCCGCGCTCTCAAACCTCGTTTTCTGCGCGCCCGGCACGCGCGTGATCCAGATTCTCGCGCCCGGCATGATGGAGCGGGAATACCGCACCATTTCCCATCACCGCGGTCTCCAGCACGACTACCTTGCCGCCGACTTCGCGACGCCGGCCGATGCCCGTCTGCCGCGCAAGGATCGCGATCTCGTCCTTCCCCCCGACCTCCTCCGCCGCGCCCTCGATTCCGCCCTTCTTTCCGCCTGACCCGTTTGTCGCCATGCCCACCACACCTTCCCGCCCATCCCTCATCGTCAGCACCTCCGATAATCCCGTCGCGCTCGATCTCGTGCTCGAGGGCCTCAGCCTGCAGTCGCGCGCGCCCGCCGAACTTCTCATCGCCGACGACGGCTCCGACGATGTCACCAAACAAGTGATACGAAAGTGGAGCGCGCGCTTCGCCTTTCCCGTGCATCACTTCTGGCAGCCGCACGTCGGTTTCCGGAAAACCGTCATCCTCAATCGCACCGTGCGAGCCTCCACCGGCGATTACCTCATCTTCATCGACGGCGATTGCCTGCCCCACCGGCATTTCATCGCCGACCATCTTCGCCACGCCGCTCCCCGCACTTTCGTGCAGGGCCGCCGCGCCGGCATCCGCTCCCGCTACGTCCGCCATGTTTCTCCCCACCGCCTTCACCCGCTTTTTCTTTTTCTTACCCGCCGGCTCTACGGCTTGAAGCGCGGCCTGCGCCGCCCGTGGGCTCTCGTCCGCGTCAACGACCGCAGCCTCATCCAAGGCTGCAACTTCGCCGTCTGGCGCGACGACTTCTTCCGCGTCAACGGCTACGACGAATCCTTCGTCGGCTGGGGGCACGAGGACACCGAACTCGCCGAACGCCTCTGCAACGCCGGCCTCACCTGCAAGACCATCGTCGGCCAGGCCATCGTCTACCACCTCGATCACCCGCGCGTCGCCCGCTACCGCACGCACGTCAACGAGCGCATCCTCGAACGCACCAAACGCGAAAAACGCATCCGCTGCGAACGCGGCATCACCCTCGAAACCGCCACCACCCCCTGGCCCTCCATGTAGCCGCGAGCGCCAGCAAGTGTCCCCACGCCCCGCTCGCCTCTCCACCTCCCTTCAACGCCACCGCATGCTCCTTCACTACTACAACGCCCTCCCGAATTTCGGCGACCGCCTCAATCCCTGGCTCTGGCCCAAACTCCTCCCCGGCTGTTTCGACGCCGACAAGTCCACCGTCTTCCTCGGCATCGGCACCATTTTGCAGGACACGCTGCCCACCGCCGATCGCTACGTCGTCCTCGGCTCCGGCACCGGCTACGGCCGCCCACCCGCCCTCGACGAGCGGTGGCGCTTCTACGCCGTCCGCGGCCCGCTCACCGCGAAACTGCTCTCGCTCCCGGACGAAATCGCCGTCACCGACTCCGCCTACCTGCTCAACCAGGTCTCGCTCCCCGAACCGCTCGACGGCCCCTCGATCGGCTTCATGCCGCACTGGCGCTCCCTTCGTCGAGTGCCCTGGCCCGCCATCTGCGAATGGTCCGGCCTCCGCTTCATCAATCCGATGGCCAGCGTCGAGCGCACCCTCGCCGAGCTCCGCGGCTGCGACATCGTCATCGCCGAAGCCATGCACGGCGCCATCACCGCCGATCTCCTCCGCGTCCCGTGGTTTCCCGTCCGCCTCGGCTCGCACTTTCTCGACTTCAAATGGCGCGACTGGCTCGCCTCCATCGAGGTCTCGTGCGACGCGCTTCCGCTCACGCCCATGGACCCCTGGTGCGAACACCAGCCGCGCGACTCGCGCGCCGCCAAAGCCGCCCGCCAGGCCGTCAACGTGTTCAGCTATTACGTCCGCAGCATCCCACTTGTATCCGAACTCCGGACACTCCGCCGCGCCCTCGAACAAAAACAACGCCCGACGTTCCTGAGCTCCGATCGCGTCTTCGCCGACCGCACCTCCACGCTCGCCACCCGCCTCGACGCCCTCCGCCAGGCCCTGTGCCCCTCCCCGTCCCAAACCCGCTGACGCCCTTCCGCCTCTTTCTCATTCTTCGTCCTCTTTCTCGTTCTCGTTCTCGTTCTCGTTCCGGTTTCTCTTTCTCGCTCGTCAGCCCCGCACCAATCCCACTTTCGGGACATCTCAATCCCGTGATTGATGCTCCCACCACGTTTCAGCGCACCGCGTAAAATTTCTACCCGCTTGAGACCAGCGGGTTAACGAATCACGTCAGCGCTGGCACACCGCGTGCAATTACCTGCGCACGCATGGACATTCCGCGCCCCGATCAATCCAAGGCCAAACGCAAGAAGCGCATCCTCTACGGCACGATCGCCGTTCTCGCTCTCGTCGGCATCACCGTCGCCCTCGCGCGCCTCAAACCCGCCGCCCCGACGGTCGAACGCAATCTCGTCTGGATCGGCACCGTCACCCAAGGCCAGATGCTCCGCCAGGTCCGCGGCCTCGGCACCCTCGTCCCCGAGGAAATCACCTGGATCGCCGCCCGCACCCAGGGCCGCGTCGACAAGATTGTCCTTCGGCCCGGCGCGCCCGTCACGCCCGACAGCGTCATTCTCATCCTTACCAATCCCGACGTCGTCCGCGCCGCCGACGACGCCGCCTCCCAGCTCAAGGCCGCCGAGGCCGAACTCGCCAACCTCGAGGTCCAGCTCCAGAGCAGCGTCCTCGCCTCCGAAGCCGCCGCCGCGAGCGCCAAAGCCGATTACGAACAGGCCCGCCTCCGCGCCGAAGTGAACGAACAACTCTTCAAGGACGGTCTCGTTTCCTCCCTCGAACTCCAGCTCCTCAAGGTCACCGCCGATCAGGCCAACACCCGAAATCAGATCGAACAAAAACGCTACGCGTTCACCCAGGCCTCCACCGCCCCGCAGCTCGCCGTCAAAGCCGCCGAGGTCGAGCGCCTCCGCTCCCAGGCCAAACTCCGTCAGGAAGAACTCGACGCCCTCACCGTCCGCGCCGGCATGAACGGTATCCTGCAAATTCTCCCCGTCGAAGTCGGCGCCCAGGTCCAACCCGGCACCAACCTCGCTCGCGTCGCCGATCCTCTCCGCCTCAAAGCCGAAATCCGCATCGCCGAAACCCAGGCCCGCGACATCGAGATCGGCCAGCTCGCCTCCGTCGACACCCGCAATGGCGTCGTCGCCGGCAAAGTCGGCCGCATCGATCCGTCCGTTCAAAACGGCACCGTCACCGTCGACGTCCTCTTCACCGAAGCACTCCCGCGCGGCGCCCGGCCCGACCTCTCCGTCGACGGCACCATCGAACTCGAACGCCTCGACAACGTCGTCTACGTCCAGCGCCCCGCCTTCGGCCAGGAGCGCAGCACCGTCGGCATCTTCAAACTCGGCCCCGACGGCGTCTACGCCACCCGCACCCAGGTTCAGCTCGGTCGCAGTTCCGTGAATACGATCGAGGTCGTCCAGGGCCTCACCCCCGGCGACCGCGTCATCCTCTCCGACATGTCGCAGTGGGACTCCAACGACCGCATCAAACTCAACTAGTCCATCTCCTCCCCCTGTCGTTCGGCCCCCTTTTGTCATTCTGAGCAACGCGAAGAATCCACGCTCACGAAAACTTCCGGCGTCAGAACTTTCCTGTAACCTTCCGCCCCTCTCCCGTGTTTCGAGCTAGTCCTCAATTCCCGTGCTCGCACCGCTCCTCATCCTCGCCCTCCTGATCGCCCTCGTCGCCACCGACGCCGGCGCCGCGTCCTCCTGATTCCTTTCCTCTCAACCCAAAACTCGGAACTCCGAACTCAACCATCCGCCCCCATGCCAGAATCACTCATTAAACTCGACGGTGTCACCAAGGTCTTCCTCACCGATGAGGTCGAAACCCACGCCCTCTCCGGTATCCACATGGAGATCCTCAAAGGCGAATACGTCTCCATCGCCGGCCCCTCCGGCTGCGGCAAATCCACCCTCCTCTCCATCCTCGGCCTCCTCGACTCGCCCACCGACGGCACCTACATGCTCAACGGCCGCCCCGTGCAGGGCCTCTCGCTCCCCGAGCGCGCCCGCATCCGCAATCGCGAGATCGGTTTCATTTTCCAATCCTTCAATCTCATCGGCGATCTCACCGTCTACGAAAACGTCGAGCTCCCGCTCACCTACCGCGGCATGCCCGCCAGCGAGCGCAAAGCCGCCGCCATGGAAGCCCTCGAAAAAGTCGGCATGGGCCACCGCGCGAAACACCTCCCGTCCCAGCTCTCCGGCGGTCAACAACAGCGCGTCGCCGTCGCCCGCGCTCTCGCCGGCAAACCCGCCGTCCTCCTCGCCGACGAACCCACCGGCAACCTCGATTCGAAAAACGGCGACGCCGTCATGCAGCTCCTCGCCGAGCTTCACAAAGGCGGCGCCACGATCGTCATGGTCACCCACGACGCCCGCTTCGCCCGCAACGCCGACCGCACGATCCACATCTTCGACGGCCGCGTTGTCCAGGAGCAGGTCGAGTCCGACCCCACCCGCGCTTAAGATTTGGCATCCGACATCCCGTCGGACTGCCCCCTCGTTCTCTTTCTCGTTCTCGTTCTCGTTCTCTCCCTCCGAACTTCGGCCCGAGAGAACGAGAACGATTACGAGAACGAGAACGATTGAATACCTCCCTTCCCGCCCCCCCGATGCCCACCCCGCGCACCACCCTCTGGTCCCACCGCCACAAGCAGTGGTTGCGCCACCTCGAGCACACCGGCGCTCCTCACATTCGTTTCGAGCGTCCGGCCGGCCCCCGCCTCCGCGTTCTCCCCGACTGGAGCCGCCCTTTGCCGGTCACTGTAGCCGCGAGCGCCAGCGAGCGGAAACACGCCGCGCGCTGAGTTTGCCGCGCGCCTTCCGCAACTTTCGCGAAGCCTCGCGTGTAGTCCCACTGCGCCCCTCCGCAGCCCGTGCTCTTGCTCGTAATCGTGCTCGTGCTCGCCCGGTTCGATCACGAGCACGCGTAAGATCACGAGCACGACCCCGCCCCGCCTTCATCTCTCAACCCTTCAACTCTCAACTCGCGTGCGCCCCGTCCTCCGCTCCCTCCTCAAATCCCCCGCGTTCACCGCGATCGCGCTCCTCACGCTCGCCCTCGGCATCGGCGTCAACACCTCCATGTTCAGCCTCCTCGAGGCCCTCCTGCTTCGCACCGCACCGTTTCCGCGCAGCACCGAACTTCATCAGCTCATCGCCGACACCCGCCAGGGTCCGCGCTACCAATTCTCCGAAGTCGAAACCCGCGAGATCCGCGCCCGCACCAGCTCCTTCAGCTCCGTCACCACCTTCCGCTACAACCAGGTCGCCCTCGCCGAACCCGGCCGCCCCGCCGAACGCGTCCTCAGCGTCCTCGTGTCCGCCGAGTTCTTCGACACCTTCGGCGTCCAGCCTTTCATCGGCCGCGGTTTCACCGCCGACGAAACCCGCCCCGGCAACAACCACGTCATCGTCCTCAGCCACCGCTTCTGGCAGCAACGCTTCGCCGGCTCCCGCGAGGTCATCGGCCGCACCCTCCGCCTCGATGGCGAAACCGTCACCATCGTCGGCGTCATGCCCGCCAGCTTCGACTGGCGTTTCCTCTGGGGCATGTCCGCGTTCTGGCGACCCATCAACTACAGCCCCGACCAGCTCAACAGCCGCACTTATCGCACCTTCAGCCTCGTCGGCCGCCTCGCCCCCAACGCCACGCCCGAACAAGCCGCCGCCGAACTCGGCCCCGTCGCCATCAACCAGAAGAAGGATTTCCCCCAGGACTACAACGAGCTCACCTACCGCGCCACCGTCCTTCACAAGGCGCAGATGGACGACACCAGCCGTCAGATCCTCTGGATGCTCCTCGGCCTCTCCGGCTTCGTCCTCCTCATCGCCTGCGCCAACCTTGCCAACCTCCAGCTCGCGCGCGCCACCACCGCCATGCGCGACTTCGCCATCCGCGCCGCCCTCGGTGCCTCCCGCGCCCGCCTCATTCGCGACCAACTCGTCGAATGTTTGATCCTCTCACTCGCCGGCGGCGCACTCGGCATCCTCCTCGCCTTCTGGATCAACCATGCTCTCAGCGCCAGCATCATCATTGCGGGCGAACCCGACGGCCTCGATCTCCGCCTTAACGGCTCCGTCCTCCTCGTCGCCTTCCTCGTCGCCGCCACGACCGGCCTCATCTTCGGCATCGTTCCCGCCTTGATCTCCTCGCGCGCCGACGTCGTCAGCGCGTTGAAATCCCAGTCGCGCGGCTCCACCGGCGGCCGCGGCCAGCACCGCATGCGCCAAGCCCTCATCGTCGCCGAGGTCACCCTCGCCCTCGTCCTCCTCGGCGGCGCCGCCGTCATGCAGCGCGGCTTCGAAAAATTCGTCCACCGCGACCCAGGCTGGGACACCGCCCGCCTCCTCTCCGGCACGCTTCCGATGCCCGAAACGCGTTTCCCGCAGCCCGCCGATCGCATCGAATTTCACCGCAAGGTCCTCGACCGCATCGCCGCACTTCCCGGCGTCGAATCCGCCGCCCTCGCCACCGGCGTCCCCATCTACGGTTACGGCACCGACCGCCCGATTCACACCGAACAGCAGGACGCCTCCAACACCTCCAATCTCCCGCTCGCCAGCCACGTGATGATCACGTCCGAGTTCTTCAACGTCCTCGGCGTCCCCCTCCTCGAAGGCCGCATGTGGCCCGCCGACATCAAGCCCGACGACCCCAAGGTCATCATCATCAACCAATCCCTCGCCCGCCAGCTCTGGCCCAACGAAAGCGCCCTCGGCAAACGCCTCGCCTCCATCAACGGCGCCGAAACCGTCTGGAGCGAAATCGTCGGCGTCGTGCGCGACGCCGAATCGCCCGGCGCCATCGGCAATCCCAACACGCCCTACCAGGTTTTCCGCCCCTTGGTGCACGAACCGTGGAGCTGGGTCCGTTTCGCGATCCGCACGGCCGCACCCGCCTCGATGATCGAAACCGTCCGCCGCGCCATCGCCGAGGTCGACCCCGACCTCCCCGCCGACGAAGTGATGACCGTTTCCCAGGCCCTCGATCGCTCCCAGCACAACCTCGTCATCGTCGCCAACCTCCTCATCGGCTTCGCGGTCCTCGGCCTCGTCCTCGCCGCCGTCGGCCTCTACGGCGTCATCTCGAATCTCGTCGCCCAGCGCACCGGCGAATTCGGCATCCGCCTCGCCCTCGGCGCCACCCCGTCGAACGTCCTCAATCTCGTCCTCGCCCACGGTGCCAAGCTGACCGGCATCGGCCTCCTTCTCGGCCTCGCCGGCGCCTACGGCGTCAGCCAACTCCTCAACGCCATGATGCCGCGCCTCGTCAGCCCCGACGCCCTCGCCCTCGCCGGCATGGCCGCCCTCCTCCTCGTCGTCGCCCTCCTCGCCAGCTGGCTTCCCGCCCTGCGCGCCACGAAAGTCGACCCGATGATCGCCCTCCGCTCGGAGTAGGGCTTGGGCCATCTTTCTCTTTCCTCTCATCTTTCTCTTTCGTCAGGGCGCCCGCGACAAACGCGAGAAAGAGAAAGCGAAAGAACCGACTCCAGACTTCGGCGTCATGCTCGTGCTCGTAATCGTGCTCGTGCTCGCCGCCTCCCCCTGATCACGATCACGAGCAAGATCACGAGCACGAGGCTCGCGATCGATCGCTCGTCCCTATGCTCGCCCCCCTCCGCCAAGCCGCCCGCTCCCTCGCCCACTCCCCCGGCTACACCGCCATCGCGCTCCTCACCCTCGCGCTCGGCATCGGCGTCAACACGTCGATGTTCAGCGTCGTCGACGCTCTCCTTTTCCGCAGCGCGCCCTTTCCCAACTCCGCACAACTCTTCGAAGTCGTCGCCTCCACCCGCACCGCCGAAACGCGCCCCTACTCCTACGACGAACTCCGCGAGATCCGCGAACAGCTCACCGCGTTTCCGTCGCTCACCACCGTCGCCACCACCCAATTCACCGTCTCCGAACCCGGCCAGCCCGCCGAACGCATCTCCGGCACCCTCGTGTCCGAAGATTTCTTCGACACCTTCGGCGTCGCTCCCCTCCTCGGCCGCACGTTCACCCCCGACGAACACCAGCCCGGTCGCAATCAGGTCATCCTCCTCAGCCACACTTTCTGGCAACTCCACTTCGGCGGCACTTCCGACGTCATCGGCCAGTCCATGCGCCTCGACGGCCACCCCGTCACCATCATCGGCGTCATGCCGCCGTCGTTCGACTACCGCCTCCTCTGGGGCCGCACCGCTTTCTGGCGCCCGCTCAACTTCACCAAGGAACAGATGGAGTGGCGCGACTACCGCATGTTCAGCCTCATCGGCCGCCTGCCCGAAACCGCCAGCCCCGCCCGCATCACCGCCGAGCTCACGCCCGTCGCCGCCCAACAGGAAAAACTCTTCCCCGAGTCGTATTCAGGAATCCGCTACCGCGCCGTTCCGCTGCACGAGTCGCTCATGGACACCCTCGGCCGCCGCATCTCGTGGCTCCTCCTCGGCCTCGCCGGCTTCGTGCTCCTCATCGCCTGCGCCAACCTCGCCAATCTCCAGCTCGCCCGCGCCACCGCCAACCTTCGCGACCTCGCCATCCGCGCCGCCCTCGGCGCCTCCCGCGCCCGCCTCATCCGCCAGCAGCTCCTCGAATCCATCCTTCTCGCCCTCGGCGGCGGTCTGCTCGGTCTCGGCTTCGCCTTCGCCACCAACCGCATCATCGATCGCAACTTCCTCCTCGCCGGCTCCGCCAACTCCCTCGACCTCTCCCTCGATCCCAAAATCCTCGCGCTCACCTTCGCCATCTCGCTCCTCACCGGCATTCTTTTCGGCCTCGCCCCCGCCTGGTTCGCTTCGCGCGCCGACGTCAACGCCGCCCTCAAATCCCAGGCCCGCGGCTCCACCACCGGCCGCGGCCACCACCGCTTCCGCCAGCTGCTCATCGTCGGCGAGGTCGCCCTCGCCCTCATCCTCCTCGGCGGCGCCGCGATCCTTCACCGCGGCTTTTCCGACCTTCTCGAGCGCCGCACCGGCTGGGACTCCGATCGCATCGTCACCGCCGCGCTCCCCATTCCCCAAACGCGCACCGACCTCGAAACCGATCCGCAGCGCATGGAGCTTTTCCGCCGCATCGAGGAACGCCTCCGCCGCATCCCCGGCGTCGAATACGCCGCCCTCGCCACCTCGCTCCCCATCTTCTCCTACACCGCCGACCGCCAGGTCTTCACCGACGGACAAGCCCAGGGAGATCCCAACCTCCCCGCCGCGTTTACCGTCATGGTGACGTCCGACTACTTCTCCGCCATGGGTATCCCCCTCGTCGAAGGCAGCCTGTTCGCCCCGGATCCGAAACACACCGACCCGCGCGTCATCGTCATCAACCAATCCCTCGCCCGCCGCCTCTTCCCCAATGAATCCCCGCTCGGCCAACGCATCGCCAGCATGGACAGCGGCAAACCCTACTGGGCCGAGGTCATCGGCGTCGTGCGCGATGTCGACGTCGCCGCCAACACCCGCGATCCCTCCACGCCTTACCAACTCTACAAACCCCTCGCCCACGAACCGTGGGGCTACGTCCACCTCCTCCTCCGCAGCCAGGCGCCCGAATCCCTCACCGAAACGCTCCGCCGCGCCGTCGCCGAAGTCGATCCCGACCTCGCCCCCGCCTACGTCGGCACCGTTCACCAGATCGTCGACCAACAGCAGCACAACCTCCGCCTCGCCGGCAAAACCCTCACCGCCTTCGCCGTGCTCGGCCTCCTTCTCGCCGCCATCGGCCTCTACGGCGTGATCTCCAACCTCGTCGCCCAGCGCACCGGCGAATTCGGCATCCGCCTCGCCCTCGGCGCCAGCCCCGCCGACATCCTGGGTCTCGTCCTGCGCCACGGTCTCCTCCTCTGCGCCATCGGCATCGTCGTCGGCCTCGCCGGCGCTTTTTTCCTCGCGCGTTTCCTCGCCTCTCTGATGCCGCGCGTCGCCAGTCTCGACCTCCTCGCCCTCGCGACCGTCGCCGCCACGCTTTTCGCCACCGCGGCGCTCGCCTGCTTTCTCCCCGCCCGCCGCGCCACCAAAGTCGACCCGCTCACCGCCCTCCGTTCCGAATGAGCCTTGCTCCAGCCGCGTGTCTTCGGGACGTGGAGCCTCCTTTCAGGCGATTCCTTCGCTGGGAAGGGAAAAGCTGCCCCGCCAGCGGGCTCCTGCAATCATTACAGTTCCAGTCATTTAAGTGAAACTGTAGCCGCCCTGTCGCCAGCACACCGCCCGACGCCCCTTTGTCATTCTGAGCGAAGCGAAGAATCCAGAGCGACAATCGCATACGGCCGGACACGTGGATTCTCGGCCGACTCAGAATGAAAAGATGGGGAGCTACATCTAAATTTGAGACGCTGAAAAGCCGGCAAATAAATCTGTGGTCGCAACCCATGTGGAGGGCGGCGCTCTCCATCGACAGGAGAGCGGCCTCTGCTTTGGTTGATCTGCCCATAAAGGCGATCAACCGCCGCCCCGTTGGGCACTCAGGTGAGCGATGAACCGCTCAGTCGGCGTCGTAGATTTCCGTGAGAACGACGCCTTTGCCGCTCCCGACTCCGGAGATCACGAAGGTGTAAACGCCGGGGTTTAGGGTCAGCAGCAGAGCGGCAGAAGTCGTGTCGTCCGCCGCGATCCCCCCGGCTCCGAGACGCTTGCCTTCGGCAACCATCTCGGCCGCGTTCGGGGCTTGGTGCCAGTTGTCGTTCTCCGCGATGACAGCGTTGCCGTTGCGCGCGTCGTGAACCTTGAAGGACGGGTTTGCGAGAACTTCGCCGGCACTCAGCCCCTGCTTCGTCAGGGTCGGACCGCCGATGGCGCGGACCAGCACGCGTTTCTGCTTCGTTCCGGTGACCACGAAACCGCCGATCGCCACGTCGCTGCCGGTCCCGCAAGGAACGCGTCCGGAAATGGCGGCGAGCTTCGTCTCTCCACGCGCCTCGTCGGCATCGTAAATCTCGGTGAGGACGACGCCTCGGCTGCCCGCCTTTTCGCGGTCCGGCACCTGTTCGCCATTAATCCATCCGTCGAGCGGACCAGCGTAACGGACGGGCATTCGCGTCCGCCCGCTGTCCGAACTGAACTGATGCGCCTCACCAAAGTCGACCCGCTCACCGCCCTCTGCGCTGAGTAATCGTTCTCGTTATCTTTCTCCCGCTGCTCGACCACCCCTGACGAAAGAGAAATGAGTAGAATCGTTCTCCCAGCTTCTGCCGGTCTCGTGCTGTTGATCGTAATCGTGCTCGTGCTCTTCCCTCCTTCTCACTGCTGACCGCCGCTTGGATCACGAGTAGAAGCACGATCACGAGCACGATCTCCTTCCGATTTCCGATCTCTCGCGCCAAACAGCGCGCGGGCCTCGATCCCATTCGCGGGAAACCTTTGTTCCGTTTTCAGCACCCGCCCGGATATCCGAGGGTCGTCGGATATATTTAATCATGTGAACTACAGGGAGTAATGGTATCTCACGCCCGCTGGCACGCCACGTGCAAACACCGCGCAATCCCCCGCCAAATTTCATGAACGACCTCCGCTTCGCCTTCCGGCAACTCCTCAAGTCCCCCGGCTTCACCGGAATCGCGCTGCTCACCCTCGCGCTCGGGATCGGCCTGAACACCTCGATGTTCAGCCTGATGAACCTGCTCGTCCTGAAACCGCTGCCTTACGCCGACAGCCACAACCTCGCCCGCATCTATCGCACCAACCCACAAAACTCCTCGGCCCCGCATTCGGCCTCCGACTTTCTCGAGCTCGAACGCGCCACCGAGGGTTTCGCCCAGCTCGCCGCATTTCGCTCCTGGGGCTACACGCTCATCCCGGAAGGGCGCACGCCGATCAACGCCAACGCCGCCCGCGTTTCGGGTGCTTTTCTCCCCACGCTGGGACTGAAGCCGCAACTCGGCCGCTGGTTCGCGCCCGAGGAAGACCAGCCCGGCAATCACGTCATCATGCTTTCGTATGAAATGTGGCAGGGCCAGTTCGGCGGCGACCCGGCGGTGATCGGCACCAACGTCCGCCTCGACGGCGAATCGGTGACGATCGTCGGCGTCATGCCCGCCTCCTTCACGTCCGTCTTTCTGTGGGGACCCACCGATATCCTGCGACCCCTCGGCCTCACCACCGCCGAAAAGGAAAATCTCGCCGAAATGGCCCTCGACATCATCGCCCGCCGGCCCGCGGACATGACGCTCGACCAGTTCAACGCCCGCCTCGCCACCGTCGCGCGCCAGTTGAAGGACACCCGCCCCGCCAATCGCAATGAGGACGGACTCAATGCCATTTCGCTCGAGTCGGTCGCGCGCAACCCCGCCACCAAACTCATCACCGGCCTCATGGTCAGCCTTTCCGGCTTCGTCCTGCTCATCGCCTGCGCGAACCTCGCCAATCTCCAACTCGCCCGTGCCGTCGCCCGGTCCCACGAGTTCGCCGTTCGCGCCGCCCTGGGCGCTTCCCAAGCGCGCCTGCTGCGGCCCCAACTCGCCGAAAGCCTCCTGCTTTCGCTCGGCGGCGGCCTGCTCGGCATCCTCGTCGCAATTTGGGCCAACGACTGGATCGCGAGCCGCGTATCCGCTCAGGGCATTCTCCATCTCCATCTCTCCCTCGACTGGCGCGTCCTCATTTTCGCCATCGGCCTCTCGGCGTTCACCGCCATCCTCTTCGGCCTCGCGCCCGCGTGGCGCGTGAGCCGCGTGCGCGGCAACGACGCCCTCCGCTCCGGCACGCGCGGCAACACCAGCGACCGCGCCCAAAACCGTCTCCAACAAAGCCTCATCGTCAGCCAGTTCGCCAACGCCCTCATCCTCCTCGCCTGCGCGGCAGGCTTCACCCGCGGCATCGACCAACTCGTGAATCCGAATCCCGGCTGGGATCAGGCAAAGATCGTCCAGGCCGTCATCAAGATGGCCGACACCAAATACAGCACGGAGGAACAAATCTACGCCTTCCACACCCGCCTCGAAGACCAGCTCCGCGCCCTGCCCGGCGCCGAGAACGCGACCGTGGCCTGGACCCTCCCCGTCTTCACTTACCTCTCCACCCGCTCGCTCGTCGCTCAAGGCCAGCCTCTGCCGCCCGCGGGCCGCGAACCCGTCGCCTACATCAATGGTGTCTCCCCTTCCTATCTCGCCACCCTCGGGATTTCGTTGCAGGCGGGACGAAATTTCAACGCGGCCGACACCTTGAATTCAGTCCCCGTGGCGATCATCAACGCTTCCCTCGCCCAAACCTTGTTTCCCGGTGAAGACGCCGTGGGTCGCCGCATCGGCAACCCCGACCCCTCCAATCCCGGCTGGCTCGAAATCGTCGGCGTCGTTCCCGACGTCGAACGTTCCGTGGGTGCCGTCCCGAGCACGAGCCGCTTCCTCGTGCTTCGCCCCCTCGCGCAGGAGCCCTGGACCTACGTCGCCGTGGCAGTCCGCACCTCGAATCCCGCCGCGCTCGTCGAACCCATGCGCCAGACCCTCGCCGCCCTCGATTCCGATCTCGCTCCCCAACAGTTCGGCCCGATTCACGAAGTCACCAAACTCGTCACAGGCAGCGCCCGGTTGCTCAGCACCGTCCTCGTGTCTTTCGCCGCACTCGGACTCTTCCTTGCCGCCCTCGGCATCTATGGCGTGATCGCGCGCATCGTCGTGCGGCGCACGCCCGAAATCGGCGTGCGCATCGCGCTCGGCGCCCGAACCCGCGACGTCGTCGGCATGATTCTGTTCTCCGGGCTCCGCATGATCATCCTCGGTTCCGCCATCGGTCTCGCCGGCGCCTTCGGACTCGGCTGGGTGCTGCAAAAGCTCTCCCCCAACGCAGCCGCGTCGGATCCCCTCCTCGTGGTCGCCGTGACCGCCCTCCTGATCGCCGTCGGCCTCGTCGCCTGCTGGCTCCCCGCCCGCCGCGCCGCCCGCATCGACCCCATCTCCGCCCTCCGCTCCGAGTAACCCCTCGTGCTCCTGCTCGTAATCGTGCTCGTGCTCGATCCCCCCGGCCTTCGATCACGAGCACGAATCAAGATCACGAGCACGAACTTTCCCCGCCCATGAAGTCCCTCCTCCTCACCCTCGCTCTCACCTCGCTCGCTCACGCCGTCACCACTCAACCCAACCTCACCGCCCTCTCCGACTCCACCACCTGGCGCATCCACAACCGCGCCGCGACACCCGTCCCCGAAAAACCCAACGCCCTTCGCCTCGACGTCGGCAACAACGCCGGCGTCGCCTGGCTCGTCGGCTCCGACTTCTCCAACGGCACCCTGGAACTCGACCTCCGCGGCGCCAACAAACCCGGCCAGAGCTTCGTCGGCCTCGCCTTCCACGGCGCCGACGACGCCACCTACGAAGCCGTCTACTTCCGCCCGTTCAACTTCCGGCAACCCGACGCCATCCGCCGCTCCCGCGCCGTCCAATACATTTCCCTCCCCGGCCACGACTGGCCAACCCTCCGCGAGCAACACCCCGGCAAATACGAAGCCCCCGTCTCGCCCGTCCCGAATCCCGACGACTGGTTTCACGCCCGCATCGTCATCGAAAACCGCACCGTCTCCGTCTTCGTCAACGACGCCTCCGATCCTTGCCTCGTCGTCGAATCCCTCTCCGACCGCTCCACCGGCCAGATCGGCCTCTGGGTCGGCAACGGCTCCAGCGGCGACTTCGCCAACCTGAAGCTCACCCCCGCCCCCTAATCCAATCTTTCTCTTTCCTCTTTCTCTTTATCTTTCTCCCCCTCGTCCCCCCGGCTTCGTGCTCCTGATCGTGCTCGTGCTCGTGCTCTTTCCCGCCGCTCCCGCCTGACGTGGCCGCTTCAACTTAATCTCAAGACTTAAACCGACCGCCATGCGCCTCGCCCTCCGCACCCTGCTCAAATCCCCCGGCTTCACGCTCGTCGCCGTCCTCACCCTCGGGCTCGGCATCGGGGCGAACTCCGGCGTTTTCAGTTTTCTCAACGCGCTCCTCGTCCGCCCGCTTCCCCTCCCCCACGTCAACGAGCTCGTTTTCTTCGGCGAACACTCCGAGCAGGTGCCGAACATGTCGGTCGCGTATCCAAACTTCCTGGACTGGCGCGAACGCCAGCAAAGCTTCGCGCACTTCGGGACTTTCCGTAACCAGAGCTTCAACCACGTCGGCTCCTCGGAAACCGAACGCATCGCCGGCGCCCAGTTCAGCCACGACCTGTGGCCCGCGCTCGGCGTCCAACCCCTCGCCGGTCGCTGGTTCCGCGCCGACGAAGACCGCCCGGGCGCCGCCCCCACCGCGCTCATCAGCGAATCGTTCTGGCGCCGCTCCTTCGGCGCCGCGCCCGACGCCATCGGCGCCACCCTCACGCTCAGCGGCGAGATCTACACCATCGTCGGCATCATGCCCGCGCATTTCCGGGTGCCGGGCAATCAGACCGATGTCTGGGTTCCCGTCGGACTCTCCGCCGATCAACTCATGGACCGCGGCAACCACCCGGGCCTTTACTGCATCGGCCGCCTCCGCCCCGGCGTCACGATCGAAGCTGCGCGCACCGACCTGGTCGCGGTGGCCCGACAGCTCGCGCAGGAACACCCGAAAACAAACACCGGCAACTCCGTCTCGCTCCAGCCGCTCGTCGACACCGTCCTCGGCCAGGCTCGCACAAGCATATGGGTCGCCTTCGCCGCCGCGTCCGGCGTCCTGCTCATCGCCTGCGCCAACGTCGCCAACCTCCTCCTCGCCCGCGCCTCCGTCCGCTCCCGCGAGTTTTCGATTCGCGCCGCGATCGGCGCCAGCCGCGCCCAACTCATTCGCCTCGTCCTCGCCGAAACCCTCCTCCTCAGCCTCGCCGGCACCGCCCTCGGCCTGCTCATCGGTCACACCACCATGGAGGCCATCAAGTCCCTCATCCCCGCCAACTCCAGCTTCGGTTCGCAGGTGACGATGGATTTCAACGTGTTCGCTTTCGCCGTCGGCGTCGGCGTCGGCGTCACCCTCCTCTTCGGCCTCGTGCCCGCGCTCACCGCCTCGAAGATCAACCTCAGCGAAGCCCTCTCCGCGACCGGCACGCGCGGCAGCGCCGGCGGCGTTCAAACGCGCTGGCGCTCCGCCCTCGTCTCCAGCGAGTTCGCCCTCACCTGCGTGCTGCTCTTCGTCTCCGGCCTGATGATCCGCACGCTGCACAATCTCTATCGCGCCGACACCGGCCTCAAAACCGATCACGTCGCCTCCTTCCTCTACTCCATGCCCGGACGCGACTGGGCCGACGCCACCCAGCGCACCCAACTTCTCGACCGCGCCCTCAGCCGCCTCCGTGAACTGCCGGGCGTCACCTCCGCCGCACTGACCAATCCGCTCCCGCTCAGCGGAAACGGCAACCAGACATTCTTCCTCCCCGAGGGCGCCGCCGATCCCGGCCCCGGCCGCCTGTTCTCCACCGAAAACAACGCCGCCAGCCGCGACTATTTCGAAACGATGCGCATCCCGCTCCTTCGCGGTCGCACGTTCACCGATCGCGAAATGCCCGCCGACGACGACGTCTGCATCGTCGACACCACCTTCGCCGAAACTCACTTCCCCGGCCAGGATCCCATCGGCAAACGCATCCGCATCGGCAGTTCGGATGCTTCGAATTTTTTCACCATCATCGGCGTCGTCGGACACGTGCAGAATTTCGGCCTCGGCCAGGACACCCGCGTTCAGCTCTATTTTCCCTACCGCCAATCCCCGCCGGCCAATCTCGCCTTCGTGCTCCGCACGTCCATCGAGCCCTCCGCGCTCGCCTCCTCGATTCGTTCCGCCATGCGCGAGGTCGAGCCCACACTGCCCATCTTCGCGATCCGCACCATGGACGAGTTGTTCGACAGCACCGTCTCCAACCAGCGCACTATGCTCATCCTGCTCGCCGTCTTCGGCGGCGTCGCCCTCCTGCTCGCCGCGATCGGGCTTTATGGCGTGCTCAGCTACATCGTCGGCCAGCGCACCCGCGAGGTCGGCATTCGCATGGCGCTCGGCGCTCCCTCTGCATCCGTGCGCCACCTCGTGGTGCGACAAGGCCTTCGCCTCGCGGTCGCCGGATTGGGCGTCGGCCTGCTCGCATCGGTCGCCGTCTCCCGCCTCCTCAGCAGCGTCCTTTACGAAGTGTCGCCCATGGACCCGCTCAGCCTCGCTGCGGTCGTGGCCGTCCTCGTCTTCATCGGCCTTCTCGCCTGCTGGCTCCCCGCCCGACGCGCCAGCCGCGTCGACCCCGTCGTCGCCCTCCGCGCCGAGTAAAAATCGTTCTCGTTCCTCGTTCTCGTTCTCGCCCGCTCACGCCATCGATTCCCCAGGAACGCGAGAGAACGTTTACGAGAACGAGAAAGAGCAAAACCCGATCTCCGAAAATGAAACTCGCCCTCCGCCAGCTCCGCAAATCTCCGGGCTTTTCGTTCATCGCGATCCTCACCCTCGCGCTCGGCATCGGCTCCACCACCGCGATCTTCAGCGTTCTTTCCGGCCTCCTCCTCAACCCGCTCCCCTACCGCGACTCTTCTCGCATCGTCGAAATCGCCGAGTCGCCCGCGCCCGGCGCCTTCGCCGGCTCCTGCGGCGGCACGTTCCTCGAATGGCAGGAACACCAGCAGCACTTCGAGTTCGTCGCCGCGTCTCACGCCATCACCAAGAACCTCACCGGCCACGGCGACCCTCGCATCGTCCAGGTCTGGGAAGTCACCCCGCAGTTCCTCTCCGTCTTCGGACTCCGCCCGGCCCAAGGCCGCGATTTCCGCCCGGAAGATGACGTCGCCGGCGCCAACCACCACCTCGCCATCGTCAGCCATCGCTTCTGGCAAACCACGCTGAACGGCGACGCCACCATCGTCGGCCAACTTCTCCAACTCGACGGCGACGCCTACCAGATCATCGGTATCCTGGAACCGGATGCGCTCCTCAATCCCGAGGTCGACTTCCTCGCGCCCACCGGCCTCTTGTCCGCCGAGCATAAGCAGGACCGCAACTACACCTACGTCACCACCACGCTCGCGCGGTTGAAACCTGGCGCGACCCCCGAAGCCGCCGCCGCCCAGCTCACCGCGGTCAAACAAAGCTTCAACCACCTCTACCCCGAGCGAAAAAAAGATTGGTCCGTCGCCGTGCGCACCTTGCAGGAGCAGATGTTCGGCGGCGCCCGCCAGCCGCTTGGCCTGCTCTTCTGGTCCGTCGCCGTCGTCCTGCTCATCGCCTGCGCCAACGTCGCCAACCTCCTCCTCGCCCGCACCGCCGCCCGCCAGGGCGAATTCGCCCTCCGCGCCGCCCTCGGCGCTTCCCGCGGCCGCATCATCCGCCAACTTCTC
Organism: Verrucomicrobiota bacterium; assembly: GCA_023430565.1. Classification (GTDB taxonomy): domain Bacteria; phylum Verrucomicrobiota; class Verrucomicrobiia; order Opitutales; family Opitutaceae; genus Opitutus. The sequence continues at coordinate 11,717 of JAEZAD010000237.1, read as the reverse complement.
TCCGAAAGTCTTCTCCTCGCCGTCCTCGGCGGACTCGGTGGCGTCTGGCTCGCCAGCTTCGCGATCGATCCGCTGCTCGCCTTCGCCCAGGTCAACAACGTCCAGCGTCTCGATATCGGTCTCGATTTCCGCGTCCTCGCCTTCGCCATCGGCGCCACCCTCCTCACCGGGCTGCTCACCGGCCTGCTGCCCGCTCTCGGCGCCTCGCGCCCCGACGTGAACGAAAGCCTCAAGGAAGGCGTCCGCACCGCCACCTCCGGCAAACGCAAGCGCCTCCAATCCGCCCTCATCGTCGGCGAAACCGCCCTCACCGTCATCCTCCTCGTCGTCGCCGGATTGCTGATACGCAGCTTCTTCAACGCCGCCGCCGCCCGCACCGGCTTCAACCGCGCCGGCGCGCTCACGTTCCGCGTCGTGCAGTCCGGCGACACCGCCCAAACCACCGAAAAACGCCTTCAGTTCACCGATCGCATCCTCGACGAGTTGCGCCGGATCCCCGGCGTCACCGCCGCCGGCATGACCTCCGCCATTCCGATGAACGGCCGTCGCTTTTTCGGCGACGCCGTTCGTCGCGCCGATCAGCCGCAGACCGATGCCAACATCACCGCCGGCTTCGACGGGGTCTCGCCCGGCTACTTCGACGCCATGGGCATCCCGCTCCTCCGCGGCCGGCATCTCACCGAGGCCGACAACCGCGCCGACGCCCCCAAGGTCATGCTCATCAGCGAGAGCATGGTGTCCCGCTTTTTTCCCGACGGCCAGGATCCGCTCGGCCATCGCATCTGGTTCAAGAACGACGCCTGGGAAATCGTCGGCGTCGTCGGCGACATCCGCAAATTCGCCCTCGATAACGAGCCGGCCCTCCAGGTCTATTTCGCCCAGGTCCACTTCCCGTGGCACACGCACTACATCGTGCGCACCGGCGTCTCGCCGCTCACGCTCGCCGCGCAAGTTCGCCAGGCCGTCCGCAACGTCCACCCCGATCAGCCCATCTCCGATCTCAACACCCTCGACGAGCTCGCGCGCGCCACCCTCTCGTTCCGCACCGTGATGCTCACGCTGCTCAGCCTGTTCGCCGGCGTCGCGCTCCTCCTCGCCTGCATCGGCATCTACGGCGTCATGGCTTACACCGTCACCCAACGCACTCGCGAAATGGGCATCCGCCTCGCGCTCGGCGCCGCCGCCCGCGACGTCATCCAACTCGTCCTCTCCGACGGGCTGAAAGTTATCCTCATCGGTCTCGCCTCCGGCGCCGTCGTCGCCGGCCTGGCCGCCCTCTTCCTGCGCAGCCAGCTCTACGAAGTCGATCCGCTCGACCCCACCACCTTCCTCGCCGTCACCCTTCTCCTCCTGCTCGTCGGCGCCGCCTCCTGTCTCCTCCCCGCCCGCCGCGCCACCAAAGTGGATCCGATGACCGCCCTCCGCTCCGACTAGTTCGTTCCTTCTTCCCCCTCGTTCCCCGTCTCCGTGCTCGTGCTCGTAATCGTGCTCGTGCTCTTCCGCCGACCCACCTCCCACGTCCCGATCACGATTAAGAGCAACGCTCACGAGCACGACCTCCGCCTCTCCGCCTCTTCAACTTCCATTTAGACGTAAGTTGTAACCCGAAACTGCGTATGAAACACGCCCTCCGCTCCCTTCTAAAGTCCCCCGGCTACACCGCGGTCATCGTGCTGACCCTCGCCCTCGGCATCGGCGCCAACACCGCCATCTTCTCCTTCTTCCACGGCATCCTGCTGCGCCCTCTGCCGTTCGAAGACCCGACGCGCACGCTCATCGCAAAGAAGCAGGCCAACAACTACAGCGATCCCAACGGCACCGACGTGGGCATCCTCGCCGCCGACTTCCGCGAACTCGCCCCCCAGCTGCGCGCCTTTTCGGACGTCGCGACCTACACCGTCGACTCCGCCACCATCACCGGTCGGGGCAGTGCGTCACTCGCCAACGTCGCCATCGTCACCCCCAACTTCCTCCCGGTCCTCGGCGCCCGCGCCACCGTCGGCCGCACGTTCACTGCCGACGACGCGAGACAAAACACCAACCGGCTCGCCGTCGTCTCCCACAGCTACTGGCAAACCCAGCTCGGCGGCAACGCCTCCATCATCGGCCAGACCGTCACCGCCAACCGGATACCGTTCACCGTCGTCGGCATCATGCCCCCTGACTTCGCCTTCCCCCGCGAAGCCCAGCTCTGGGTCACTCCCGCCACCGACGTCCCCGAACAAGCCGTCGGCCAGACGCTCGATTTCGCCGGCCGCGGCAACTACGTCCGCACCGTCATCGGCCGACTCGCACCCGACGCCACCGCCCGCGACGCCGAGGCCGAACTCTCCTCCATCCTCGCCCAACTCCCCAACCCCAACCAGGTCCAGCGCAGCGTCCACCTCGTCAACCTCCGCGACCACACCATCGGCGACGCCCGCCCCGCATTCGCCATCCTCCTCGCCTGCGTCGGCCTCGTCCTCCTCATCGCCTGCCTCAACGTCGCCAACCTCATGCTCGCCCGCGCCACCGCGCGCGAACGCGAGCTCGCCATCCGCGCCGCTCTCGGCGCCTCCCGCTGGCGCATCGCCCGCCAGCTCTTCACCGAAAGCCTCACACTCTCCCTCGCCGGCGGCATTCTCGGCGTCCTGCTCAGTCTCTGGGCCCTCGAACTGCTCCTGAACATCGCCCCCGACGACATCCCCCGCCTCGCCACCATCGGCGTCGACGGCTGGGTCCTCGGATTCGCGCTGTTCGTCTCGATCCTCACCGGCCTGCTCAGCAGCCTCGCTCCCATCCTCGGCACCACCCGCCCCGATCTCGCCGCCGCCATCAAATCCGCCGACAAGTCCGGCGCGGCCGGCGCCGCCTCCCGCCGCCTCCGCTCCACCCTCGTCGTCGGCGAGATCGCCATCTCCCTCATTCTCCTCGTCGCCGCCGGCCTCCTCGTCCGCAGCCTCGCCCGCATGGAAGCCTTTTCCTGGGGCTTCCGCCCGCAACAGGTCGTCTCCGCCCGCGTCGCGTTTCTCGAGGATCGTTACGCCTCCGACGAAGCGCGCGTGACTTTCTATCGCACCCTCCGCGAAAAAGTCCTCGCCACGCCCGGCATCGAATCCTTCGGCACCAGCCTCGACCGCATCGGCACCAGCTGGATCAACCTGCCGTTCACCGCCCAGGGCGAGACGTATCCAAATCCCGGCGACCGCCCGCTGGCCAACTACCACGTCATCTCGCCCGGCTATTTCGCCACCGTCGGCCTCGCCGTCCAGCACGGCCGCAACTTCACCCCCGACGACGACCTCGACGCCCCCCGCGTCGCCCTCGTCGACGCCAACCTCGCCCAGCGCCACTACCCCAACGGCGACGCTGTCGGCAAGACCATCACCGTCGTCACGCCCGACGGCGACACCCCCATCGAAATCGTCGGCATCGTCAGCCCCGTGAAATTCGACGGCCCCGCCGGCGCCAGCCGCCCCGACATCTATTTCCCGTATCTGCGGTATCCACAAAACAACTTCTACATCCACGTCCGCACCCCGCTCGCCGTCGGCGCCGCCGAGGCGTTGCTCAAGAAGGTCGTGCGCGAGATCGACGCCGACATCCCCGTCACCGACGTCGCCAGCATGGAGCAGGTCACCGCCAAACCCTCCGCCGCCCGCCGCTTCCCCCTCGGTCTGCTTGGCGGCTTCGCCGCCCTCGCCCTCACCCTCGCCGCCGTCGGCATCTACGCTGTCACGAACTATTCCGTCACCCAGCGCACCCGCGAAATCGGCGTTCGCATGGCCCTCGGCGCGCCGCCGCGCTCCGTTGTCTCGCTCATCCTCCAACAAGGTTTCCGCCCCATCGCGATCGGCCTCGTCCTCGGTCTCATCGGCGCCGCGCTCACCGCCTTCGCCATGCGGAAACTCCTCTTCGACGTCGCCCCGCTCGACCTCCCGACCTTCCTCCTCGTCCCCCTCGCCCTCGCCGCCATCGCCGCCCTCGCCTGCCTGCTCCCCGCCCGCCGCGCCACCCGAGTCGACCCCCTCACCGCCCTCCGCGCTGACTAAAGATCGTTCTCTTATTCTCCGCCCCCGTGCTCCTGCTCGTAATCGTGCTCGTGCTCCTCCATCCGCCCCGAGTTCCCCCTCTCGTTCACGATTAAGAGCACGATCACGAGCACGTCGTTCACCCCCGTTCTCAACCCAGAATCTGCGTATGAAATACGCCCTCCGCTCCCTCGCGAAGTCCCCCGGTTTCACCGCCATCGCGCTGCTCACGCTCGCCCTCGGCATCGGTGCCAACACCGCCATCTTCTCCCTCGTCCAATCCGTTCTGCTCCGCCCACTGCCTTACCCGCATCAGGAGCAACTCCTCGCCATCTCCGAAAACCAGCGCGGCACCGAGGGCGCCCCGCTGTCCTGGTCCAGCCTCCAGGACTACCAGCGCGACAACCGCACGTTCACCGCACTCGCTGGCTTCCGTCGCGGCAACTACACGCTCACCGGCGCTGGCGAACCCGAACTGCTTGCGAGCGCGCAGGTGACCGCTTCGTTCTTTTCCGTCATCGGTCTGCCGCCTCGCCTCGGCCGTTACTTCACCGCCGACGAGGACAAGCCGGGTGCGCCCGGCCTCATCGTCCTCACCGACGGTCTGTGGCAGCGCCGTTTCGGCGCCGATCCGTCCGTGATCGGTCGCGTGCTCACGCTCAACGGCGAGATGTTCACCGTCATCGGCGTGCTCACGCCGGAGTTCGCCACGCCGGCCAATGTCGATTTCCTCACCATGCTCGGTCGCGCCAGCGGCAATCCCGGCTGGCAGAACCGCGGCCACCGGCCCAACATTTTCGCGCTCGGCCGCATGAAACCGGGCGTCACTCCCGCGGAGGCGATCGTCGATCTGAAACGCATTTCGGCCCGCATCGAGCTCGACGATCCCCAGTCGAGCGCGGGCGTGTCCGCGACCGGCCGGTTGTTGTTCGACCAGACGGTCGGCAGTTACCGGCAGGGGCTCTGGCTGCTGCTCGGCGCCGTGGCCCTCGTCCTCCTGATTGCCTGCGCCAATCTCGCCAACCTCCTCCTCGCCCGCGGCTCCGCTCGCGAAGCGGAGTTCACCGTGCGGGCGGCCCTCGGCGCGTCGCGCGGAAAAATCATCCGTCAGCTCATGCTCGAAAACGCGCTGCTCGCCCTCGGCGGAGGCACGCTCGGGCTCCTTTTCGCGACGTGGGCGCACAGCGGCATCGCCGCGCTCAGCCCCGCCGGCGTCAGTCGCTTTCAAGAAGCGGGCATCGATGGCGGCGTGCTTGCCGCGACCGCCGGCCTCTCGCTTTTCGCGGTGTTCGCCTTCGGTCTCTGGCCGGCTTGGAAGGGCGGCCAGGTCGATTTGCGCACCGCCCTGCAAGCCGGCGGCCGCACCGGTTCGGGCGGCGGACCGGGTGCGACGCGTGCCCGCGAAACGCTCATCGTCGCGGAAGTCGCCCTCACGCTCGTGCTGCTGGTCGGCGCCGGACTCCTCCTGAAAAGTTTCGCCCGCGCCCGCGCCGTCGATCTCGGCATTGATCCGCGCGGAGTCGTCACAGCGCGGATCGCCCTGCCCTACAGCGCCTACGATTCCCCCGAGAAAGCCGATCTCTTCAATCAGCGCCTGCTCGCCCGGCTGGCTGCCGCGCCCGGCATCACCGCCGCGGCGTTCACCCTGGGCACGCCGCTCAACGGCGGATTTGCGATCGACTACGCCGTCGAAGACCAGCCCGAACCGGCCGCGGATAGCGCGCCCACGGTCGAACTCAACGCCGTGACAGGAGACTATTTTCGCACCCTGGGCATCCCGCTGCTCCGCGGCCGGACCTTCCGCGTGGAAGATGGACTGCTTCCGCCCGACCGATCGTGGGGCATCCCGCCATCCATGACCGCCATCCAGCCGACCGCCACGCCGGTGATCGTCATCGATCAGGCTTTCGCCGACCGCCACTGGCCCGGCGAGGATCCGATCGGCCAACACATCCGCCTGGGCGAACCCATCAGCACGCTCCACACGGTCATCGGTGTGGTGCCGACCGTGCGGCTTTCCGGCTACCGCATCGAGCCTTCGATTCCGCAGGCCTACACCTCCATTCACCAGCGGCCCGGCCTGAGTTCCGTTCTCCTCCTCCGCGGCACCGGCCAACCCGCCGCGCTCGTTGACGCGATCCGGCAGGCCCTGCGTGAAATCGACCCCAATCAGCCCCTCTCGGAAGTCCGGCTACTCGAGGAACGCGTCGAAGCCACCTTCGGCTCGGCGCGTCTCTATACGTTCCTGCTCTCGATCTTCGCCGGGCTCGCCCTGCTGCTCGCGGCGATCGGCCTCTACGGCGTGCTCGCTTATCAGGTGAACCGCCGCACCCGCGAGTTCGGCATCAGGATCGCCCTCGGCGCGCTGCGCACGCAGCTCGTCCAACTCGTGCTGCGGCGCGGCCTCCGGCTCGTTGGCACCGGCGTTGTGCTCGGCCTGATGGGCGCATTCGCCCTCGGCCGCGTCCTCGGCTCGCTGCTCTATCAAACAAGCGCGTTCGACGCCGGTGTGATCGCCGCCGTCACCGGACTGCTCGCCCTCGTCGCGCTCCTCGCCTCCTGGCTCCCCGCCCGCCGCGCCGCGAGAGTCGACCCGATGACCGCACTGCGCGCCGAGTAAACAATAAGCAGTAAGCGTTAAGCGCTAAGCCCCGAACAGCTTTCACTACGCCCACCTCCTGAGCGCCCAGAGCTTATCGCTTACCGCTTAAAGCCTACAGCCTTTCATGAAATACGCCTTCCGCTCCCTCCTGAAGTCCCCCGGCTTCACCACCGCGACCATCCTCACGCTCGCCCTCGGCATCGGCGCCACCACCGCGATCTTCTCCATCCTCTACGCGGTGTTGCTGAAACCGTTCGCCTACCCCGACACCGACCAGCTCGTCGTCATGCGGCAAAAAAGCCCGCAGATGGAAATGTCCATCTCCTGGCCCAACGCCCAGGACTGGATGCGCGAACAGCAGGCGTTCACCGCCCTCTCCATCTTCCGCCGCGACCGCTTCAATATCGCCGACCCCGGCCAGCTCCCCGAAAACATCCGCGGCTCCTACGCCACCGCCTCGCTCTTCGACGTCGCCCAACTTCCGCCCCTGCTCGGCCGCTACTACACCGCCGACGAAGACAAGCCCGGCGCCGCTCCCGTCGTCGTCCTCTCCGAAAAACTCTGGCACCGCCGCTACGCGCGCAACCCCGCGATCGTCGGCCAGGAAATTCCCATCGACGGCGTGAAACGCACCGTCGTCGGCATCGCCCCCACCGCTCTCGAAGTGCCTCGCGCCGCCGAGCTCTGGGTGCCGATCGCCCCCTTCGCCGCCACCCAGCAGAGCTGGCAGTCCCGCGGCAATAATCCCGGCCTGAACGGCTTCGCGCGCCTGAAACCGGGCCTCACCGTCGAGCAGGCCCGCGCCGACATGGAGCGCATCTACGTCGGGCTCCGCGCCGCTTATCCCGACAACCTCGCCCACGTGTCCGCCGTCGTCCGCCCGTTCCGCGACGAACTGCTCAGCTCCTTCCGCGCCGGACTCTGGTCCTTGCTCGCCGCCACCGCTTTCGTGCTCGCCATCGCCTGCGCCAACGTCGCCGGTCTCTTCATCACGCGCGGAATCCAACAGGAGCGCGACTACGCCGTCCGCTCCGCCCTCGGCGCATCGCGCGTTCATCTCATCCGCCAGATGCTCACCGAATCATTGCTCGTCGCCTTCGCCGGTGGCGCGCTCGCCGTGCTCATCGCCTGGTGGTCGCTCGGCGCGATCCAGCAGGTCGTGCCGACCGACGTCGAACGCTTCCAAAACCTCTCGCTCAACGGCTCGGTCCTCTCGTTCTCCCTCGCCGTCGCCACGATCTCCGGCGTGCTCGCCGGCCTCTGGCCCGCGTTGAAACTCGCGCGCGTCGACGTTCGCGGCGCCCTCCACCAAAGCAGTCGCGGCAACACCGCCGGCAGCGGCCTTCGCCGCATCCTCGTCGGCGCCCAGGTCGCCCTCACGCTCGTGCTGCTCAGCGCCTGCGGACTCGTTCTCCGCAGCCTGCACCAAGCCCAAAACGCGCCGCTCGGTTTCGATCCGTCCTCCGTCCTCACCTTCAGCGTGTCGCTCCCGCAAAGCCGCTACGAAGACCGGGACGGCCTCAAAGCCCGCGATTTCCACCAACAACTCATCGAGCGCATCCGCGCGCTGCCCGGCGTCGCGAGCGTCTCTAACAGCACCACACCGCCCCTCAACGCCGGCTGGCAATCGAGCTTCGCCGTCGAAGGCGTTCACGACACCAACGGCCGCAATCTCCCGCTCGCCGAAATGGCCATCGTGAGCGACGATTTCTTCAACACGCTCCGGATGCCGCTCCTCCAGGGCCGCGCCTTCGACGCGCGCGACGCCACCGGCCCCAAGGTCGTCATCATCGATCAGGCCTTCGCCAACAAATACTGGCCCGGCCAAAACCCGATCGGCCAACGCATCCATTGGGGCCTTTCCGAAAACGACGACCATACTTGGTTCACCGTCATCGGCGTCGTGCCCACCGTCCGCGCCTACGGCTACAACGAACCGATCATCCGCCCCCAAGCCTACTGGCCCCTGAGCCAGGGCACCTGGCGCCAATCGACCGTTCTCCTGCGCACCGCCCAGCATCCGCGCACGCTCGAGAAACCGCTCCGCGAACTCTTCGCCCAGCTCGATCCCGAAATCGCGTTCTTCGATTTCTCGACGATGCAAGAGCAGGTCGCCGAGACCTACGACAACACCACGCTCCAATCCGTCCTGCTCAGCTCCTTCGCCGCACTCGCCTTCCTCCTCGCCCTCACCGGCCTCTACGGCGTCGTCGCCTATGGCGTGTCCATGCGCCGCCGCGAGATCGGCGTCCGCGTCGCCCTCGGCGCACAAAATCGCGACGTGATTTCACTCATGCTCCGGCAGGGCCTCGCCCCCCTCGCCGTCGGCGTTGTCATCGGCGTTCTCGGCGCCCTCGCCGCCGGCCGCGCCATCCGCAGCCAGCTCTACGAAGTCTCGGCCAGCGATCCGCTCATCCTCATCGCCGCCACCATCCTCCTCACGCTCGCCGCCGCCCTCGCCTGCTTCCTCCCCGCCCGCAAAGCCGCCCGCGTCGACCCCATGACCGCCCTCCGCGCCGAGTGATCGTTCTCGTTCTTCGTTCTCTCATTTTTCGCACCGCTCCGCCCCCCGCCGAGAGAAAGAGAAAGATTAAGAGAACGAGAACGATCCCCGACTCCGCCCAGCCTTCACCTCTTTTCCTACTCACTACTCGCTACTCGCTACTTCACCCCCATGCGACTCGCCCTCCGCTCCCTTCTCCGCACCCCCGGCTTCACCGCCATCACCGTGCTCACCCTCGCCCTCGGAGTCGGCGCGTGCACTGCCCTTTTCAGCGTATTCGACGCCACACTCCTTCGTCCGCTCCCGTTTCCGGACGCCGGCCGGCTCGCGATCGTTTGGGAAACGAATCCGTCGCAGGGCGTGAAACGCGAGGGTCCTTCCGGTCCAAACTTCTACGACTGGCGCGAGCAAAACCACTCGTTCCACGACATGGCCGCCTTCGAACTCGGCTCGGGCACCGTCACCGGCCTCGGCGACCCGCGGCAAATCCCCGCGATGCGCGTCACGGCAAACCTGTTTTCCGTGCTCAACATCCGCCCGGCGCTCGGCCGGCTCTTCACCCCCGAGGACGGCCGCGGCGGGCGCCAGCCGCTCGTGATTGTCTCCCACGATTTTTGGCAAAGCGCGCTCGGCGCCAATCCGCACGTCATCGGGACGACGCTCACCGTCGATCAGATTTCCTACACCGTCATCGGCGTGCTCGCGGCCGATTTCGCGCTGCCGTTCGAATCCGAGCTGTTCGCCCCCTGGCCCGACGACGAACTGCGTTTTCAAAACGGACGGCTGGAGCATGACCTCGGCGTGATCGGCCGTCTTAAACCGGGCATTACGACCACGCAGGCCGAAGATGAACTCAACGCCATCGTCGCCCGGCTGCGCACGACGCATCCCGAACTCGCCAGTTGGGGCGTCACCGTGGTTCCGCTGCAAGCCGTCGCGGCCGAATACCTCCGTCCCGCACTCGTCGCGCTGGCGTGCGCCGTCGCGTTCGTGCTGCTCATCGCATGCACCAATGTCGCAAACCTGCTCCTCGCCCGCGGCGTCGGCCGCGTCCGCGATCTGGCCGTGCGCGCGGCATTGGGCGCCTCACGCTGGAATCTGGTCCGCCAATGCCTCGCCGAGAGCCTCGTCCTCGGCCTGGCCGGAGGCGCACTCGGCACCTTGCTCGCCGCCTGGGGCGTCTCACTGCTCGCCGTGATCGTGCCGCACGCGGTGCCGGTCCCCGATGCCGCCGCGGAAGTCACCGTGCGCGCGTTCGGCATCGATGGTCGCGCGCTCGCTTTCAGTCTCGTCGTGTCCGTGCTCACCAGCGCGCTGTTCGGCCTCGCCCCCGCCGTGCAGGCGCTCAAGACCGACGTGATCGAGAGCTTGAAGAAAACCTCGCGCACCGCATCCGGCGGCGGTCGCCGCGCGCGCGAGGCCCTGCTCGTCGCCGAGGTGGCCCTCGCACTCGTCGTCCTCGCGGCCGCCGGTTTGACGCTGCAAAGTTTTAGCCGCCTGCAGCGCGCCAATCTCGGCTTCCACCCCGAACGCCTGCTCACGCTCGAAATGGAACTGCCCACCGATTCGCGTTATCAAACCGGGCGCGAGCAGAGCGCGTTCTTCGCGCGCGTGCTCGAACAGGCGGCCACGCTTCCCGGCGTCACCAGCGCCGCCGTCACCTCCATCCTGCCGTTGCACAACCAGGATGAGCGCGCGCGCTTCCTCGTCGAAAACGGCCCCGCACTCCCGCCCAACGAAAGGTGGCAGGCCGATCTCCGCCGCGTGAGCCCGGATTATTTCACCACGATGAGCATCCCGCTCCACCGCGGCCGCCTCCTCGATCGTCGCGACGGCGCCGACTCCCACGCGCCCCTCACCGGCGTGATCGACGAAGCCTTCGCCCAACGCTTTTTCGGCGAGGAAAATCCGCTCGGCCGTCATCTCCGTCTTGGCGCCACCCGCCTCGAAATCGTCGGCATCGTCGGCGCCGTGAAGCACGCCGGCGCCGAGCGCGATCCCAGCCCGACGCTCTACGTCTCGTTTCTGCAACACCCCACCTCGCGCATGAATCTCGTGCTCCGCACCGCCGGCAATCCCGGCGCGCTCGCCGCGACTGCGAAAGAAGCCGTGTGGAGCATCGATCGCGACCAGCCCGTTTACCGCGTCGAAAGCATGGAGTCCGTGGTGACGGAATCCACCAGCGCGCCCCGGCTCATGCTCTCACTTCTCGGCGTTTTCGCCGCCGTGGCCCTCGGCCTCGCCGCGATCGGGATCTACGGGGTGATGGCGTATTCCGTCGCGCAACGCACGAACGAGATCGGCCTCCGCATGGCTCTCGGCGCCCGCCCCGCCGACGTCCTCGCCCATGTGCTCCGCCAGGGCATGAAGACCGTTGCGCTCGGCCTGGCGCTCGGACTCGCAGCGACCCTCGCACTCGGCCGCCTCGCCCAATCGCTGCTCTACGCCACGAGCGCGCACGATCCGGCCGTGCTGCTCTCGATCGCCACCCTCCTCGCCGCCGTCGCACTCGCCGCCTGCCTGCTCCCCGCCCGCCGCGCCACCCGCGTCGACCCCATGACCGCCCTCCGCGCCGACTAGATCTTTCTCTTTCCTCTTTCCC
>JAEZAD010000223.1 GCA_023430565.1 Verrucomicrobiota bacterium | reverse complement strand
CAATCCGTTTGCGGCGAGCGACGATCCGGCGGTGCATCGGGAGATCTGGGCGTATGGATTCCGGAATCCGCATCGGATCAGCTGGGATCTCGCGCATGGAAGGCGGATGTTCGCGGTGGATATCGGCGAGGCGAACGTCGAGGAGGTGAATCTCGTCGAGAAAGGCGGCGCGCATGGCTGGGGGTTGGCGCAGGTGGAAGGGCGGACGCGGATCGATGTGAAGAAAGATTTGAAGGTGGTTTTTCCGGCGACGGAGGCGGAACTGGCGGGCGTGCGTTTGCCGTGGGGCGAATACGATCACGTCGACGGTGCGGCGGTGACGGGCGGGTATGTGTATCGCGGGGCGATCGAGGCGCTGAGCGGGAAATACGTTTTCGGCGATATCGTGAACGGGCGGCTGTTTTTCATGCACGCGGACGCCGAGTTGGCGGACCGGACGATTTACGAGCTCGCGGTGGTGCGCGGCGGGAAGGAGACGACCGTGAAGGCGCTGGCGAAGGCGGAGCGGGCGCATTTGAGAATCGGATACGACGAGCGGGCGGGAGAATTGTTTGTGCTGACGAAGGACGATGGGATGATCCGGCGGGTGGTGGCCGCGTATCCGTGGAAGGCGGAGAAGGAAGAATAGAGCGGTTCGCGTGGTCGAGCTGCGTTGTCCGTTCGCCCGAGCCGACAGGTCTTGCGAGGGTCGTTCTGGATTCTTCGCTGCGCTCAGAATGACAGGTTCGGCCTGCGACTTACTTTCAGTCGGCGGCGTAGACCTCGGTGAGGACGACGCCGGAGCCGGGAGTCCGGTCTGAAATGACGAAGGTGTAGATACCGGGATCGAGCGTGACGAGGAGGGCGGCGGACGAGGAATCCGAAGCGAGGAGAGCGCTGGCGCCGATCCGCCTGGCGGCGGCGAGCATCTCCGCGGAATCGGCGGCGTCGGCCCAGTTGTCGTTTTCGGCGACGGTGGCGTTGCCGTTGCGGGCGTCGACGATCCGAAAAGATGGATCCGGCAGCAGTTGGGATTCGGGGATGTTGGCGGCGGCGAGGCTGGGACCGACGGCGCGGACCAGGAGGCGTTTCGGGCGCGTGCCGTCGACCACGAAGCCGCCGATGGCGACGTCGTTTCCTGAGCCGCAGAAGACCCGGCCGGAGATGGCGGCGAGGCGGGAGTCGGTGGGGGTGGGATCGGCGGCGTAGATTTCGGTCAGAACGACTCCGCTCGCGCCGTTTTTTCCGGAAACGACGAAGGTGTAGACGCCGGGATCGAGGGTGATGAGAAGCGCGGCGCTGCGAAGGTCAGTGTCGGCCAGAGCGGCGGCGCCGATGCGGGCGGTGGCGGCGAGGAGTTCGTCGCGGTGGGCGTTGGTCGTCCAGTCGTCGTTTTCGCCGACGATGTCGTTGTTGTTTCTCGCGTCGTGGAGTGTGAACGAAGGATCGGCGAGAAGTTCGACCGGGTTTAGCCCGGCGGCGGCGAGGCTGGGGCCGACGGCGCGAACGAGGACGGTTTGGGGGGCGGTGCCGGAGATCACGAAACCGCCGATCGAGACTTGATGGTTGGGGCCACAGAAGGAGCGGATGGAGATCGCGGCGAGGCGGGCGTCGGCATTTTCAGGAGGCGGCGGCGGTGGTGGTGGCGGAGGCGGCGGTAGGTGAAATATGGAGGCGCCGACAGCGAGCGGGAGCGTGAGCGGAAGTCCAAAAAAATCGGTGGGACCGGGATCGATTCCAAACAAGGCGGTGAGGTCGAGGCCGGCGGCGATCAAAGGTGACTCGGCGCTGAGCAGGTAGGCGGTGAGGGCGGGGAGTTCGGACGGATCGGTCGGTGCGCCCGCGTTGCCGGCGTTCTGCAGACGGGGATCGACGCGCGAGCCGACGGGGGTGGCGCCGAGCATTTCCTGTCCGGCGGAGCGAAAGGCGTTCAAGTCGAAGGTCCCGCCCCAGTAGTTGTTGCCTTGAAACAAGGCCCGGGCGGGAAGCGGCGGCGGAGTGGCGACGAGCGGGCCGGAGTGGGCGGCGAAGAGGATGTTGTTGCGCAGATGGATGTCCGCGAGGCCGTCGTGTTCGCCGATGGTCACGAGCGGCGGCTGAAGGCCGGCGGGGGTCGCGGTGAGGAAGAAAGTATTGTTATGGATTTCGGCGCGCTCGATGCCCGGGCCGGGAGAGAATTCGCCGACGTAGATGGCGCCTTCGGCGGACTTGCGGCTGTCGTTTTCGGAGAGGTTGAAGCGGACGGTGTTGTCGCGGTGCGGCGAGGCGCCGTCGAACTGGATGAGGCCGATGGCGGGGCCCTCGTTTTGACAGGAGTAGTTGTATTGGACGACGCAGTCGCGGCAGCCGCCGTCGAGGTCGTAGGCGCCGCCGTCGACAGGCGTCGAACTGCGCTGGTGGTGCACGAGATTGTATTGAAGGACGACCGCGCGGGATTCCCAGGCCCAGATGCCGAACGGGCCGCCGCCGGTGGAGGGGCCGAGACCGCCGTTGTGGTGGGCGACGCAGTGCTCGACGGTGGCGCGGTCGACGCCGCCGAGAACGATGCCGTTGCCGGTGTTCTGGGTGTGCGCGGGGTCGCCGAGATTGTTCCACACGGTGCAGTGGGCGATGAGGAAATCCTCGTGCGAGTAGCGGGTGCCATCGCCGTCGGGGCGCCACGTCCCCGAAATTTCGATACCGACGGCGAGATTGTCGTGCACGTTGAGGCCGGTGATGGCGACGTCGCGAAAGCCGGGCCAGGCGGGCGTGGAGCCGGTGAACCAGGCCCAGATTTCCACGCCTTTGCCGAAGCCTGAGATTTCGAGACGTTCGAAGCGGAGGAACGGGAGCTTTTGTCCGTCGGACCGCTCGACGCCGGCGGTGATGCCGGCGCCGGTGTTGGTGGTGGCGCCGCTGCCGACGAGGGTAAGATCGCGGACGATGAAGCCGGCGGCGTTGTAGATCTGGATGGCGGAATTCGTGCCGCCGTGGAGGGTGGCGCGGCCGGAGCCGAAGCTGGAGAGCTCGACCGGTTGCGCGGCCGTGCCGGCGTCGTCGGCGTTCAGTTCGATCGTGCCGGAGAAGGTGACGCCGCCGGCGAAGAAGACGCGATCGCCGGGTCGGAGCGAACGGGTGTTGAGGTCGGCGATGTCGAGCAAGGCGACGCCGGGTTGTTGGGCGGCGGTGGGGCCGAGGTAGTAGTCGACGGCGAAAACCGGAACGGTGGCGAGAAGGCCGAGAGCGAGTGCGCCGCGTTTGAGGACCGGTGAGCTTCGAGGAAGCGGCGGCGCCGGGATGACGGGCTGAGCAGACATGGCGAGAGGCGCGGGAAGCGCGCGCGGATCGGTGATCGCGCCGGCGCGGGGCGGGGTCGACGACAAAGCCGGAAAGCGAGGGCGAATACGGGATTCCCCGAGAACCAGCCACGCCGCGGCTGAAGGCTAGCGTTTCGAGGAGGAATCGACGAAATCGAGCGCTGTCATGAGCACTGAAGAAATCGCAAAACGCCTCGTGGCGCACTGCCGCGAGGGAAAGTGGGAGGCGGCGCAGCGCGAGTTGTATGCTGAGGCCGCGGTGAGCATCGAGCCGTATGCGTCACCGATGTTCGAGAAGGAAACCAAAGGGTTGCCGGCGATCATCGAGAAGGGAAAGAAGTTCGATTCACTGGTGGAGACGATGCACGCGCTGAAGGTCTCGGATCCGATCGTGGCGACGAGTTCGTTTGCGTGCACGATGCAGATGGACGTGACGATGAAAGCCGAGGGCCGGATGAACATGACCGAGCTCTGCGTGTATGAGGTGAAGGACGGGAAGATTATTTCGGAGCAGTTTCACGTCTGAGCGGGCAAGAAAGCATGTGGGACAAGCGTCAGGCGGAGGGGTCTTTCCACTCGCTCCCGCTCGTAGCTACATTGCGGAAGCATGGCGGGCTCCACCGAGCTAACGAAGGGGGAAGGGGGCCTGGGTGCGGCCGGTGTGGTGGCGCCAGAACCAGCGGGCGATGGCGGGGAGGACGATGATCGCGCCGAGCATGTTCAGGATGAACATGAACATGAGCAGGAGACCCATGTCGGCCTGAAATTTCAGGTCGGAGAAGAGCCACGTGCCGACGCCGATCGCGAGCGTGAGGCCGGTGAAGACGACGGCGCCGCCGGTGTCGCGAAACGCCATGAACATCGCGTCCTCGAAGTATTCGCCGGCATCGAGGGCTTTGCGGAGGCGGGCGAAGATGTAGATGCCGTAATCGACGCCGATGCCGACGCCGAGGGCGACGACGGGGAGGGTGGAGGTTTTCAGGCCGATGCCGAGGAAGACCATGAGCGCGTAGGCGAGGTAGCTCACGATCACGAGCGGGAGGACGATGCAGAAAACGGCGCGGAGCGAGCGGAAGGTGAGCAGGCAGAGCGCAATGATGGCGCCGAAGACCCAGAGGAGAATGGGGGTTTGCGCGGACTGGACGACCTCGTTGGTGGCGGCCATGACCCCGGCGTTGCCGCTGGCGAGGAGGAACTGGACCTTGGGCGAAGGATTGGCGGCCGCGAATTGCTTCACGGCATCGGTGACGGTGCGGAGCGTTTCGGCCTTGTGGTCGGTGAGGAAGATCATGACGGGCATGACGCTGCCGTCGGCGTTGAGCAGGCCGGTGGAGGTTTCAATCGGCGAGACGACCTGGGCGAGCGCCTGGGGATTGCGCGGGAGGATGCGCCATTTCAGCGAGCCCTCGCTGTAGCCGGCGTTGATGGTTTTCGCGACGGAAGGGAGCGAGATGACGGATTGCACGCCGGGGAGCGCGCGGAGGTGCCGATCGAAATCGTCGACCAAGGTGACGACCTCGTGATCGACGACGCCGTTGGGGACGCTTTGGGCGAAGACAGTGAGCAGGTCGACGCCGATGCTGAATCTGGACGTGATGAGGCGGGAGTCCTCGTTGTAGCGGGAATGCGGGCGCAGTTCGGGGACGCCGGCCTGCGTATCGCCGATTCGGATATCGGAGGCCTTCCACCAGGCGAGCGCACCGAGCACGAGAGCGGCGAGGATGATGAAGCGCGATGGGCGTGGTTTCATTTCGCGGGCGAGGCGTTCCCAGACGACTTCCACTTTGGCGCGGCGGCGGGCGACCCACTCGCCGTAAGACGGGGGCAGGCGCAGGTAGGAAAGGAGAATCGGCAGAAGGAAAAGATTCGTGATGAGGATGACGCCGACGCCGAGGCTGGCGGTGATGGCGAGCTCGCGAATCGTGGGGATGTCGATCACGAGCATCGTAAGGAAACCGATGGTGTCGGTGACCAGGGCGACGCCGCCGGGGAGGAGAATTTGTTGGAAAGCGGTGCGGGCGGCGGCGCGGCTGTCGGGCTGGCCGGAGAAGAACGCGGTGCGGAAGGCGCCGACCATCTGCACGCCGTGGCTGACACCGATGGCGAAGACGAGGAACGGCACGAGGATCGAAAACGTATCGATGCCGAAGCCGAGGGCGGTGAGCAGGCCGAGCTGCCAGACGACGGCGATGAGCGAGCAGACGATGGGCGCGGCGGCGAGCTTCCAGCGGCCGGCAAAGTCCCAGACGAGGAGCGCGGTGACGACGATGGAAATGGCGAAGAACACGAGGACGCCGCGGGCGCCCTCAGCGATGTCGCCGATGACTTTGGCGAAGCCGATGATGTGAACGGTGACGGCGCCGTCGGTGTCGCGTGCGATGCGCTCGCGGATGGCTTCGAGGGCGGCGGCGACGCGGGTGTAGTCGATTTTTTCGCCGGTGCGCGGGTCGTATTCGAGGATGGGAGCGGTGACGATGGCGCCGGAGAAGTCGTTGGCGACGAGCTGGCCGAGTTTGCCGGATTTTATGATGTTCTCGCGGACGAGGGCGAAGTTTTCGGGCGTGGGCGTGAAGTCGGCGGGGATGACGTTGCCACCGGCGAAGCCGTCTTCGACGACTTCGATGTAACGGACGTTGGGAGTGAAGAGGGACTGGACCTGCGCGCGTTCGACGGCGGGCAGGAACATCATTTCGTCGGTGGCGGTGCGGAGTTCGCGGAAGAAGGTTTCGTTGAAGATGTCTCCGTCGCGGGCCATGAGAGCGACGATGACGCGGTTGGCGCCGCCGAAATCGGAGCGGTAATGAGCGAACGTCTGGATGTAGGGATGCGAGCCCGGGAGCGATTTATCGAAGCTCGCGTCGACGCGGAGACGGACGGCGGAGACGGCCATCAGTGCGGTGAGCACAATGAAAGCGAGGAGGAGCGGCAGCCGCAGCCGGAAGAAGGTGTCGGCGAACTTGTCGATGAAGGCGGGCACGGGCGAGAGAGCGCGAGATTTGGCTAACGCGCGGGATCGCGCGGGGGTGGCGGCGTGAGCGGTGCGAGGCCGGATTCGCCGACGGCGAGAACGGTGTGATCAGGCAGTGGAAGAAGTTCGGCGATGGCGTGAGTGAGTTCGTCGGGCCAGGCGGTGAAGCTTTCGCCAGAGTCGCGGCTGAGGTAGAGGCCGCGGGATTGGCCGGCGAGGATGATGGCGTTGTCGGCGGTTTGAATGGCGGTGGCGACGAGCGTGGGGCGGGCGAGCGGGATTTGCTGCCAGGTTTCGCCGGCGTCGGTGGAGCGGTAGACGTGGCCGCGGAGGCCGTAGGCGAGGAGCACGCCGTCGGCGAGTGGAAGGATGCCGTAGAACGAGCCGTCGTAGGGAGATTCGAGACGTTGCCAGGTTTCGCCGGCGTCGCGCGAGCGGAGGAGCGTGCCGCGTTCGCCGGCGATGTAGAGGGTGTCGTCGGGGGCGCGTGTGATGCGGTTCAGGTGGGCGTCGTCGTCGACGATCGTGCGCGGCGACCAGGTGCGGCCGCCGTCGGAGGTGGCGAAGGCGAGCCCGTAGGCGCCGATGGCGA
>JAEZAD010000133.1 GCA_023430565.1 Verrucomicrobiota bacterium | reverse complement strand
GCCGTCGGCCGCATCCTGCTCGGCCTGCCGATGTCGATCTTCGGACTGAACTCGTTCCTCAACTTCATCCCGCCGCCGTCAACGCCTCTGCCCCCGGGAGCCGTGGCCTTCGCCACCGCGCTGATGGAAACCGGCTACATGATGCCTCTCATCGGCGCCACCCAGCTCGCCGTCGGCCTTCTGCTTCTCGCCAATCGCTTCGTCCCGCTCGCGCTCGTTCTGCTCGCCCCTTTCCTGGTCAACGCCGTCGCGTTCCACATCGCGCTCGAGCCGTCCGGCCTCCCGCCCGCCCTCGTGTTTTTCGCCCTCGAAATCGCGCTCGCCTGGCACTACCGCCGCGCCTACGCGCCGCTGTTCGTGGCGCGCTTTCGCTGAGCGCCCGTCATCGCCCCGCTACTTCGCCGGCGACGCCCCTGCGGGCAGGACCAGCGTATAAACGTTGCGCCCCGTCGCCGCGTCGCTGCGCAGCATGAGCGCGCCGTCCATCTCGGTGGCCGCGTTCGCCGCTTCATGCAGCTCGAAGCTCAGTTCGGTCTTCGGCCCGGCAAAATCGGCGTTGAACATTCGCGCCGCCTCCTCGGGCGGAATCGCCGGACCGTTGTCGCTCACGCTGAGCCGCACCGTTTTCTCTCCGTCCGTCCCAATCCCAAGCGTCACGAGGCGATTTCCCGGCGCGTTGCGACCGCACGCGTGCGCCGCGTTTTGAAGCAGCGTCACCAGGATCTCGAGCACCTTCCCGCGTTGGCCCAACACCGTTGCGTTCGACATGACCCGCTTTTCCACCTCCACGCCTCCGCGGTCCAACCGCGCCCGGTTCAGCCGCCACGCATCGTCCATCAATCCCGCCGCATCGAGCGGCTCGATGAACTCCGTCGTGTGCGCATGGGCCTGCTGCTGCGCAACGATTTCCTTGATCTGTTCGACGTGCTTCCGCAGCTCCGCGACTTCCTTCGCCACGAGGCCGCGCTCTTCGTCGAGCTCGCGCGTCAGCGCCGTCAAATAACTCGTCACGGTCCGGCCCTTCGCGTCGCGCGCGAGAAACTCCGCGAGATCGCTCTCATGCTCGCGAAACAACGCCGCCAGTTTCGCGAGCTTCTCCAGCTTCGACCGCCTGACGTGATCGTCGATCAAGGTGGCCGAAACGTTCACGCTGTTCAGGGCGTTGCCGACATTGTGGACGACACTCCGCGCCACCTGCGACATCCCCGCCAGCCGCGAGGCGTCGAGGAGCTCCCGTTGCACCCGTTCCAGATCGGCCGTGCGTTCGTTCACCAGCTGTTCGAGCTTGCGATTCCGGCGCCGCAGCCGCCGCGAATAGAGGATCGATCCACCCCAGATCGCGCCCATCCCCACGAGCGCGTAACCAAGATACGCCGGCAGCGTGCGATACACCGGCGGCCGCACCGAGAAGCCGAACGGCGCTCCCTCGGCCACCGCGCCATGCGCATTCCGCGCCCGAAAGCGAAAGACATATCTCCCCTCGCTCAACGCCGGATGGCGGCGCACGCGTTGCCTCGTCCAGTCCGACCAACCCGGCTCCTCGCCTTCCAGCCAATATTGGAATTCCGTCCGCTCCGGCGCCATGAACTCGGGCGCGCTGACCTCGAACTGCAGCGCGTTCCGCGCGTATTCAAATTCCGGCGACCCCACCGCCGGCGACCGATACGCGCCGAAAATCGCCGTGTCGCTCGACAGGTCGCGCACCTCCGCCAGATGCACGCGCAGTTCCGCCGGCTCCTCGCGCCCGATCTCCGGCCGCACCGCAAAAATCGCCTTCGACGTCCGGCACCACATCCAGCCACCTTCGTCGCGCTGGATCGTGTGGATCAGCGGCGCTCCGAGCGCGCTCAGCGCCCCGTTGTCCCACGAATAAGCTCCGTCCGCCCGCTTCCGCAGAATCCCCGCGCCCTCGCGCGCGCTCACCCAGATGTTTCCCTCCGCGTCCGTCTCGACCGCCATGATGCTGTGCGCGATTTCGCTCGGCAGACTCGCGAACCGCGGATCCGGCGTAAACTGCCCCGCTTCCTCGTCGAGATAACAAATCCCCGCCTGCGTGCCGAAACGCATCTCGCCACCGATCTCGAACGCGCTGATCCACGCCGCGCCCAAGCCATGCCGGGCGTCGAACACCGTCACGTCCTCCAACAGCGGCTGCCGCGACGCCCGCGCTATCCGCCCCTCCCCCAGAATCAGCCAGATGTGCCGCGCCCCTTCCACGATGTCCGTGAAATGCAGCGACGTCGAAATCCGCTCGCCCTCCTGCCGCCACCGTCCTCCCGTTTTTCGCAGCACCACGACGACGCCGGTGTTGTTCGAAACATAAACGAGGTCGTCGCGGTTTCGCGCACTGGCAATCACGTCCCAGTTCGAACCCGTCAGCAGAGTCTCGATCGCCCCGTCGGCGTAGCGGCAGCGGAGTTCTTCCCCATAGCCATCCAGATAAAAAATATCCTCGCCCACCACGTGCAGCACCTGCCTGAGGTCCGGCAGATCGGTCAGATACGGCAGCGTGCCGCTCCCCGGATGCGCCCCCTGCACCCATTCGTGCGTGCCCGCCTTCGTCGGGAAAACCCGTCGATCGCCCACCGCGACCATTCCACTCGGGGGCTCCTTCCAGCCCGCGCGCTGATCCAGCACGCGCAGCGGCGCATCCCAGTCGATCCGCATGACGCCGTCCGCCACCGACGCCCACACCCGCTTCTCGCGATCGACAAACAGCCCCGTGTTCAGATGCCCCGGATAACTGTCCGCCGCCCACTGCGCGAGCATCGCACCCTCCGCGTCGAGAAAACAGAGATTGAAATACTCGTCCGCCACCACCATCCGCCCACCTTCCAGCGACCCGATCTTGATCGTCACCCCGGCCGACGCCTTCACCGCCGCAGAACCCGGAAGCTCGATCCGCGAAATTCGTTCGCCGTCGAAAAACCGAAACCCATCGCGCTGCGTCGTCAGCAACCACCCGCCGCGAAACGGCGTCGCCCCCGTGATCTTGTCATCCTTCGAATCGCGCACCGGCGTTTCGTCGATCCCAGGCACCGGCTCGAGCTCACTCCCTCTCACGCGAAACAGCCCCCGCTTTCCGTCCGACACGAACACTTCGCCGCCCATCTCGACCAGATACGGAAAGAAATCTTCCACTTTCCACACGTCCACGCGCTGCCCGCGATCCCAGCGAATGATCGAGTGAAACGATACGAAATACACGCCGTCGTCCCCCGGCGTCGGCATGAAGAAAAGCCTCGTCTCCGCAAACTCCGGCGGCAGCAGGCGCCGCAACGAAACCAGCGCCAGCTGTCCGTCGAACCGCCGCTCGAGGTAACCGAAATGCTCGAATGTCCCCACGATCACCCGCCCGTCGACGTCGGTCGTGAGCCCCATGACATCGCGAACGCCGTTCACGTTCAGCGCGGTCCACTGACTGCCATCGAACGCGAACAAACCCTCCGACCCGCCCAGCAGCAGCGAGCCTTCGGGCATCTCCGTCACGCACAGCGTGATCGTGTTGTTCTGAAAAAGCCGCGGCTCCGTGAACAATTCGACCCGCGTGAATCCCGGCATCTCGATCGCCTTCGCCAGCGTCGGCGCCACGACGCTCAAAACGACCGCGAAAAACCTCATCACCACCGCGCGCCTCATATCTTTCCACCCAGCTCTCTTCCTCTGCGTTTGAACGCAGCCGCGAAACGACAGCACCCCGTCCTCAAACGCCGTCCGCCTCGCGATACGCGCGAATCACCGCGCGTTCACCCTCCGCTCCCGGCAGCGAATTGCCGTGCTCCATTCCGACGACGCCCGCGAAACCCTTCTTCTTCAGGTGGCCGAATACATTGCGGTAGTTGATCTCGCCCGTGCCCGGCTCCTTCCGGCCCGGGTTGTCTCCAGATTGGAAATACGCGATCTCGTCCCAGCAGCGGTCGATGTTCGGGATCAGGTTCCCCTCTGAAATCTGCTGGTGATAAATGTCGAAGAGAATCTTGCACGCGGGGCTGTTCACCGCCTTGCACAGCGCATACGCTTGGTCCGACTTTTCCAGAAATGTGCCGCCATGGTTCGCATACCAGTTCAACGGCTCCAGCACCATCACCAGCCCATGCGGCTCCAGCACCTCCGCGCAGCGCCGCAGCAGCTCGATCGCATTCGCCGTCTGAAATCCTTCCGCGAGCCGCCCGCCGCCATAGCGATTCCACTCGCCGTATTCCTTTGTCTGCTGGTGCACCGATCCCGGCACGACCGTCATCCACTTCGCACCGACTCGCTTCGCCACGTCGACCGACTTCCGGATGCTTCCGAGAATCTCCTCTCGTTTGGCGGCATCTCCGGCCACGAAGGTGGGGTCCGTGAAGTTCGCATAAGCCACGAACACGCCCATCTGCATTTTCCGCTCGGCCAGCGTGCGCCCGATCTCCTCCTGCTCGGCCGGCGGGCGCCCGGGAAGTCCGTTGTCCTCCCACGCGGTGAACCCCTCGTCCGCCGCGAACTTGATCTGATCGATCACATTCGAACCGCCGAGTTCCTTGAACATGTTCGGATGCGGCGCATAGCCGAGTTGGAAACGCCCGCCCGCCGCGGCGGAAGAATTCGGCTGCGCCCCGAGGCGCGTTTTGCCGGCAAGCAACGCGGCGCTGGCCGCGAGAGAGGATGTGACGAAGGTGCGACGATTCATGATGGCGATAAGGGGATGACCAGCTGAACGCACGCACCGTGTCCACGTGCCCCGCGAATGCCAAGCTCGCGCATCACGTTCTGCCGCGATGGCGCGGCCATTCGATCGGCCCACTCCGCGGTTTGCCGGACCGGTCTTGCTTGGCCTCGCTCGCACCCGCACGCTCGCCGCCGTGAGCCACCCCGAGTCCCCTGCTTCGCTCGTCCGTTTTGTCGCCGGCGTTTTCGTCGCTGCGGTTGCGACGACCGCCACGTTCTCCGCCCAGTCTCCTGCCCGCAGCTGGTGGCTGGAAGAGCCCATCCGTTTTTTCCAAACCAATCTTCCGGAAACCGCCTCCACCCTCGACGCAAAACGCTACATCGACCAGATCGCCGATTTTCCCGCCAACACGATCCTCTTCAACCTGGGCGGAATCGTCGCGCAGTATCCCACCGAGGTCCCGTTTCATTACGTCAGCCCCCACATGCCGCCCCGCCGCGATCTCTTTCGCGAGGTGCTCGACGAAGCCCACGCGCGCAACATCCGCGTCATCGGCCGCTTCGATCTGAGCAAGACGCAAAAACCCGTCTACGACGCGCATCCGGAGTGGTTCTTCAAACGCGCCAACGGCGAACCTGCGATCTACAACGGCACCTATCTCACCTGCATCAACGGCGGCTACTACCACGAGCACGGCCTGAAAATCCTCACCGAGGCGCTCACGCGCTACGAGGTCGACGGACTTTTCTTCAACATGTTCGGCAACCCCGGCGAGGACTACTCCAACAATCCCATCGGCCGCTGCCAGTGCGACGTCTGCAAGGAAAAATTCCTCGCCCGCTACGGTCGCCCGCTTCCGACCACCGGGCCCGACCCCGACTACCAACCGTTCATGGCGGAGTCCACCCGCGCCGCCGCGGCAAAAATCCGCGAGCTCATCCAGCGCGTCCGCCCCGGCGCGGCCTTTCTCACTTATCTCGACCAGCACACCGACGTCATCATGCACGAATCGAGCACCGTCGGCCCGCGTTCCCTCCCCCCCTGGGCCTATTCCGGCAGCGACAACGTCAACCGCGCCCGCACCGCCGAACCCTCGAAAACCGTGTTCAACATGTGCATGAGCTTCGTCGACTACCCCTGGCGCTTCGTCTCCGTGCCGCCCGCCGAAATGCAGCTCTGGCTGTATCAGAATCTCGCGCACGGCGCCGCGCCTGCCTTCTCCCTCGTCGGCACGCCCGACCAGGAAGACCGCATCTCCCTCCTCGCCGCCCAGCCCGTTTTTCAATGGCACGCGCAACACGAGGACCTCTACGTCGGCCAGCAAAACGCCGCCCGCGTATTGCTCCTCAGCAACGGCAGCGAGGCCTCCTACCGCGGTTTCTTCCGACTGCTCGCCGAGCAGCACATCCCTTTCGCGGCCACCCGAAATCTCAAGTGGCTCGACGACCCATCCCGCCGCTACGATCTCGTCATCGCCCCGCACGGCGCCGCACCCGAACTCGAACGCTACGTCCGCGCCGGCGGCCGCCTTCTCGTCGCCGGCCCGCTCCCTCCACCGGAAAATCTGCCGATCGCCAGGGTCGTAAATCCAACCGCGCGCGCCCAAGCCGTCTGGCGCGTGCACGACCACACGCTCCTTCCCTCACTGAAGGACACCAACCTCCTGCTCCACGACGGTGGCTACGTCGAACTCGCCCCGTTGGACGGCCCGTCGCCGCTCACCCTCATACCTCCGGCCATGTATGGCCCGCCCGAGAAAGTCTGGGTCGATAAAAAGGAGTCCACGATTCCCGGCCTGGTGTTCGCCGCCCATGGCGAAGGCCGCGTCGCCTACATCCCTTGGGACGT